>NZ_JBALLY010000029.1:0-23935 GCF_036963045.1 Bacillus sp. JJ864
TAAAATTTTTTATGAAGGTCACCGAGCGAAAGCGCGGTAGAAATCTGTGTCTATTATCTTGACGTAGTATCACAAAAAAGCGATTCATCTCCCACCTACCGTTTCACGCTTGAGATGGGGGTCTTCTCGCCAGATATGATAAACTATTTGCTGTTTCAAAATGGTTACCAGTAGCCCGGGCAATGGGTGGAATGCTGAAAGAGTTATATGAAAATAAGGAACTAGGTTTTCTCGGTACAGAATCTTTCTTCAACGGCCGTACCATTTTACAAATTCAATATTGGAAATCCTTTGAAGTCCTTGAACATTATGCACGTCATGCCTCCTTACATGTAGATGCTTGGAAAAATTTCAACCTAAAAGCTTCCAAAACGAAAACAGTTGGTATTTTTCATGAAACATATGTGATTGAGAAAGGCCAATATGAAAGTGTATATGTAAATATGCCGCGTTTTGGGTTAGCTAAAGCAGGAGAATCTGTTTCTGTAAATAGGCAACGTGAAACGGCTCGAACACGTATGAAATAATAATAAAAGCGACTATCAGCCGATAGTCGCTTTACAGTCTTTCTTATGATAAAGCAGGTGCTTTTTCAAGAAGCTCTTTTGCATCGGCATATTGTAAACCATGCGCTTCTGCAACTGCTTCAAATGTTACGTAGCCATCTAATGTATTAATACCTTTTAATAAGGCAGTGTTATCTAAGCAAGCTTTTTTGTAACCTTTGTTTGCGATTTGTACTGCGTATGGTACTGTTACGTTTGTTAACGCAAGTGTTGATGTACGTGGAACCGCACCTGGCATGTTTGCAACTGCATAGTGAACAACGCCATGTTTTTCGTAAGTTGGATTATCATGTGTTGTAATGCGGTCAGTTGTTTCAAAAATACCACCTTGGTCAATTGCGATGTCAACTACAACAGAACCTGGTTCCATAGATTGAATCATTTCTTCTGTTACAAGTTTTGGCGCTTTTGCACCTGGAATTAATACGGCACCAATCACAAGGTCAGATTCTTTTACAGCTTCTGTGATGTTATATGGGTTAGACATTAATGTTGCTACTTGGTTGCCGAAGATATCATCTAATTGACGAAGACGATCTGGGCTTAAGTCGATAATTGTTACATCCGCTCCTAGACCAACGGCAATTTTCGCTGCGTTCGTACCAGCTTGGCCACCGCCGATAATTGTTACTTTGCCGCATTTTACTCCCGGAACGCCAGCAAGTAAAATACCTTTACCGCCTTTATTTTTTTCAAGGAACTGTGCACCAATTTGCGCAGACATACGACCTGCTACTTCACTCATAGGTGCAAGTAATGGTAAAGAACGGTTGTCTAATTGAACTGTTTCATAAGCGATACCAACTACTTTGTTGTCAATTAATGCTTTTGTTAATTCTGGTTCTGGAGCTAAGTGTAAGTATGTGAATAAAATTAAACCTTCGTGGAAATAGCCGTATTCACTTGGAATTGGCTCTTTTACTTTCATAACCATCTCTTGATTCCAAGCTTCTTGTGCTGTTTCTACAATTGTTGCGCCTGCTTCAACATACGCTTCATCTGTAAATCCAGACCCTAAACCAGCACCTTTTTGAACAAAAACTTCATGACCGTTGTGAACTAAATGAACAACACCCGCTGGCGTCATTGCTACACGATTTTCATTGTTTTTAATTTCTGTTGGTACACCGATACGCATTGGAAATTCCCCCTTGAAATTATAAAAATTATCCCTGGCTAATTATAGCATCTATACTTTTAGAAAACGCTTTCTATACCCTTATATTTTATCATACATTTTCATTTTTTGACAAAAACAATACAAGTTGTCCGATAGAATTTGTCTAATTTTGACGATGTCGATGAATGACATCAACTGCTCCTGTTACTTCTATAACGGTGCCCGTAATCATATCTGAATCTTCTTCACATAAAAAAGAAATTGCACGAGCGATATCTTCCCCTGTACCAGAACGCCCAATTGGTGTACGAGAATCAGGTAATGTACGCGCCGTCGCAATTGTCGCTTCTTTCATATCACCAATAATATCACCGGGACATATCATATTTGATGTAATTCCATATTCAGCTTCTTCATAAGCAATTGTTTTCGTAAGCGAAACTAGTCCAACTTTTGCAGCCGCAAAAGCAGAGCGATATACCCATCCTGGTGCACTATCCGCTCCTTGAAATCCATAATTCACAATGCGACCAAATTTTTGCTGGCGCATAATCGGAACAACAAGCTTTAGTAAGTGAAATACGGCCGTTAAATTACCATGAATCATTTCATTCCATTCATCATCTTTATATTCAACTAATTTTTTACGCTCGAATACGTAAGGACCTGCATTATTAATAAGAAAGTCAATACGACCAAAACGTTCCATCGCTTTTGTTACTACTGTATGTAAATCTTCTTGTTTCGTTACATCCGCTTGCACAAATTGCATGCGATGCGCAAGATTTTCATATTGCCGCTTTAATGTTTCTACCGCTTGTATATCACTGCGATATGTCACTGTTACCGAATATCCTTTATGTAATAAACTCTCTGTTACTTTCTTCCCTAAACCTTTTGTACCGGCTGTAATGAGCGCATGTCTCACAAACATAAGCCTCCTTTTTTCTTGCTATATTTCATATGTAACAACTTCTTTATACAATTACAACTAAGATGTTTGAAACAGAGTTTTCGAAATTCTGTAACGTTTCTGTCAAATAATTTTCCATAATTTACTTTATAATAAAGATGTAAAGAGTTATAACGCTTATAAATCGGGGAGGAATCGTTCATGAATACTACATATACAAATATTTTAATCGCAGTTGATGGTTCTAAGGAAGCTGAAAAAGCATTTAAAAAAGCAATTCAAGTTGCAAAGCGTAATGATGCTACATTAACAATCGCTCATATCGTTGACGTCAAGGCTTATTCTGCAGTAGAAGCATATAGCCGTGCAATCGCAGAGCGCGCAAATTTATTTGCTGAAGATTTGTTAGAAGACTACAAAAAGGTTGCACTAGATGCAGGACTTACAAAAGTAGAAACTGTATTAGAATTTGGTAATCCAAAATCAAAAATCTCAAAAGATATTGCACCAAAAAACAAAGTTGATTTAATTATTTGCGGTGCAACTGGTTTAAATGCAGTAGAACGTTTCTTAATCGGTAGCGTCTCTGAACATATTATTCGCTATGCGAAATGCGATGTCCTTGTTGTTCGCGGCGAAGAAGAACAAGGCGAAATTTAATAACTTTGATAAAGTGAAACTTCCATCAGTGGGGGTTTTCTTCATCCCCCACTGATGGTTAGTTGAACCAATCGGGCTTTTACGGGCAGTTATCCCCCACCTATCTTCGTCGATTCTCTCTAAATCTTGAGGTGGGGGTTTTACTGCCCGTTAATGCGGGACAAATCAGCACCAAGCCTCTATGCAATGGCTTGGTGTTTTTTTCATTCCTTTGAAATAAAATTATCTTCTGCGGTTATGATAAGAAAAAAAGAATGGGGGAAATAACATGGAAAGTTCTGAGCGTATTATTCTAGACCTAAATGGCCAGGAAATCGACATGGTAGAAACAATTTGTGCCCACTTTAAAGATAAACACGGTGTAGAATTAAGTCATGGTGCACTATTTCGTGATTTAATGGACATCGAATATATTCGCATTACAGAAGGAAAACACAAATACGACTAAAAAATATAGACGCTAGGTTGCTTATATTATACAAGCAACCTTTTCCTTTATGCATACACTATATATATGTCCAAGCATAAAGGTGTGATTATTTTTGAATAATGAAAAGGAAAAAACCAGCGAAACTACAGTCAAAAGCAAACGCACTACTCCATTTATAAACTTATGTATCTTCACTCTTCCCGGCTGTAGTGTATCAGAAAAACAAATTAAGCAGCAAGTTGAGTTAGCAATAAAAATATGGAATATACAATTTGTTATTACTAGCATCACAACACTGAAAGATTTTTCAGTTCGAACGAATGATACTTCATTTCGAAAAAAACAAAGTAAAAACATAAAGCACTTATTTAATGAAAGAAAATACCTCTTTCCAAATCCAAGCAGCATTTCAATCTTTTATACAAACGCAAGACACCTCTCAAGTAATACAACGGGACGATCATTCCCTTCCCTTATGACACAAAGCCGGTTTAATCATATTATTCTCACAAAATCTGCATTAGAAAATACACTTGCGCATGAACTCGGACATATTTTATTCTACGCTCATCGAAAACTACAAGGAAAAAATCCAGATACAAACTCTTATCGAACACATAGTCTAGATTCTAAAAATATTATGTTTGGAATTGCCACAACCCGTAAACGGCAAACAACATCTCTGCAAAGAATGAAAGCATTAGAAAGTACATTAATTAAATATATGTAACAATCATGAAAACCCCCGTGAAATATTACATGTTCACGGGGATTTCTACTCGCTCTTTCGCTTTTTGAAGTGCTTGCCCAATTTGTTCGAATCCTGTACCGCCTGCACTGTTTCTTCTTTTTACTGCGGCGTACGGCGAAAGGACTTCGTATAAATCTTCCTCAAATAATGGGCTCATCTCTTGATAAGTTGCTAACGGTAGATCAAGTAAATATACACCTTTATTAATGCAAAGAAGGACAAGCTTTCCTACAATTTCATGCGCCTGACGAAATGGTAATCCTTTACTCGCTAAATAATCTGCAATTTCGGTCGCATTTGAAAAGTCTTGCGTAACAGCTTTCGCCATATTATCTTTTTTCACTGTCATTGTCTCAAGCATACCGGCCATTACATGTAAACAGCCTTTTACTGTACGGACTGTATCAAACATGCCTTCTTTATCTTCTTGCAAATCTTTATTGTAAGCAAGAGGCAATCCTTTCATAACTGTTAATAAACTAAACAAGTTGCCGTATACCCTTCCTGTTTTCCCGCGAATGAGCTCTGCCATATCCGGATTTTTCTTTTGCGGCATAATGCTACTGCCCGTTGCATAACGATCGCTCATTTCAATAAACTGAAATTCCTGACTGCTCCATAAAATCAATTCTTCACAAAAACGCGATAAATGCATCATTAATATAGAAGCATTACTTAAAAATTCAAGAATGAAATCACGGTCGCTTACTGCGTCTAAACTATTCTCATATATCCCATCAAAACCGAGCAGCTGCGCACTATATTCACGATCAATCGGGAATGTTGTCCCAGCAAGTGCCCCGGCTCCGAGTGGAGAAATGTTAATGCGCCCTAGTGAATCTGTAAAACGATTTGCATCACGTTCTAACATCCAAAAGTACGCAAGAAGATGATGCGCAAAAGAAATTGGCTGCGCGCGCTGTAAATGTGTATATCCTGGCATAATTGTTTCAATATGTTTTTCTGCTTGCACTGTAAGTACAGTCTGCACTTGCTTCACTGCCTCGATAATATGCTGCACTTCATTTCGTAAATACAAATGCATGTCAGTTGCTACTTGATCATTACGGCTTCTTCCTGTATGGAGCTTACCGCCAACTTCACCAATATGCTGAATTAACATTTTTTCAATATTCAAATGAATATCTTCTGCTTCAACAGAAAACGCAAGCTCCTGCTTCTTTGCCTTTTCCAGTAAATATTGAAGGCCTTTTTTTATTTTTTCTCCTTCTTCCGTTGTCACGATGCCGCATTTCACAAGCATCGTAACATGTGCAATACTTCCTTCTATATCTTCTATTGCTAATTGCTGGTCAAAGGAGATGGAAGCTCCAAACTCCTCGATCCACTGTTCAGCCTGCTCTGTAAAGCGACCGCCCCAAAGTTTACTCATGCCTCCACCTTCTTTTGACTCACTTGGCTATATACTTTTGTCGGTAACCCAAATAATGAAATAAATCCAATTGCTGCATCGTGATTAAATTCATCTTCTACTGTATATGTTGCTAATTTTTCATCGTATAGAGAATAATCCGATTTACGTCCTTCTACAATTGCATGTCCTTTAAATAGTTTGACACGTACTGTACCTGTCACATGTTTTTGCGTTTCTTGTAAAAAGGCAGTAAGAGCATCTTTTAAAGGCGAGAACCATAAACCGTTATAAATGAGCTCTGTTAATTTTTGTTCAATCATCGGTTTAAAGTGCGCTACTTCTTTTACAAGCGTTAAATCTTCTAATTCCTTATGAGCAGTAATTAACGTCATCGCTGCTGGGCATTCATACACTTCACGTGACTTAATACCGATAAGACGATTTTCTACGTGATCAATACGGCCAACCCCATGCTTACCAGCAAGAGAATTTAACGTTTTAATTAATTCCGCCAAGGAATACGCTACACCATTTAATGTTGTTGGCACTCCTGCTTCAAACCCAATTTCTACAAATTCAGGTTTGTTTGGTGTATTCTCCAGTGCTGCCGTCATTTCATATGCTTCTTCTGGCGGCGCTGCCCATGGATCTTCTAAAATTCCGCATTCATTGCTTCGTCCCCATAAGTTTTGATCAATGGAAAATGGACTGTCTAAATTAATCGGAATTGGCACATCGTTTTCTTTTGCATAGGCAATTTCCTCTTCACGTGACCATTTCCATTCACGCACTGGTGCAATTACTTCTAAATACGGATTTAACGCTTGAATCGAAACTTCAAAACGCACTTGATCGTTTCCTTTTCCCGTACATCCATGCGCAACTGCACTTGCCCCTTCCGTCTCTGCGATTTCTACCAACTTCTTCGCAATTAACGGACGAGATAATGCAGATACAAGTGGATATTTCCCTTCGTATAACGTATGGGCTTGCAGTGCTTTTAATGCATATTCATTGGCAAACTCTTCTTGCACGTCAATCATATACGATTTAATCGCTCCAACTGATAATGCCTTTTCTTTCACAAATTCTAAATCTTTTCCTTCCCCTAAATCTAAACAAAGTGCAATCACATCGTATCCTTTTTCTTGTAACCACTTAATCGCAACGGAAGTATCAAGGCCTCCGGAATATGCTAATACAACTTTCTTGTTCTCCATTTTACATCCCCCTGAAAAGAATATTTATTCATTTTTATTAATATTAATTCATAATTTATCATCTTTTTAAAAATGGCGCAAGGAATATTTGCAAATTTTTTTAAAACAATTCCATCGAAGTTCGTTCTCTTTTTCGATACAATGGAAGCAGAAAATGGAGGGAAGAGGCATGAAACAATATTTCACATATAATGAACATCTAGGAATTGAAATACCTGATTTACAAGAAGAATGGGAAGAGATTCCTACCGCTGGGCAGCATACCATTTTATTAAAGTGGGAACAAATTCGCGGGAAAATACCTGACCGGATTCAAGAGCTTGAACAGACCATTAATACGAAACAACATAAATTAAATAATGAAGAAAACTTTGAGCTTTCTTGTAAACTGAATACAGAAATTGCCGATCTCGCTTCCATCATTAACGACCTTTGGCTTTGGTATCGTCTCACTCAAAATGTTTCTGAAGGAAAGGCACATCAGTAATACTTATTTGGAGTTTACACATTTAATTCTTACATACAATTTATTTTCATAGGAGATTTAAATATACTTTGGAATGTGAGGTCTGCCAGTAAAAGTAGAAGGATCTATGGAGGCAAAGCATGATTTCCTATTTTTCATACACTTTCTTCATAATTGCTTAATTCGTTTCTGCTGGCAGATTTATATAATCTTATTATTTCATTGTTTTTAAATTTTTAACGCTTCTCTAGACACATTTCCCACCAATCAAACTATTACGGACTTCTTTTTTCTACCACATTTTCCGCAAACGCTTTCAAAGATAGTTAAATAAAAAAGAAAGCTTCTTCAAATACGATGCACTTAAATGAAAAAGCGTATGGAATATTATAATGATGTTGTTTCCAGCTAAGGTGAATGTGTATTGTTATTCGTATTTTTCTTTACAGAAATAGAATTCATACTTTCTTGGTAAGTAGTACTTTCCATCAAACGATAGACTAAATCATCTAACTCTTGGCTGCATACAACTACCTTTTCATGATTAAATCCGTACATTCTTACAAGAATAGTTAGTTCCTCTCTTTTTTTCTCTATGCTTGCTTGTATATCTATTATTTTCATACGAATCTCTCCAGTCATCCCTTATATGACTCGAATTATAGGAAATATTCACTTTAAAATGAATATTATGTAATTAATTAAAGTGAATTTCTATATTGATACAGATTGAAAGACAGACATAAAAACCCCTTTCTTTTTCGGTGGGCGAGAGCATCTAGCATGCATAGAAGCGATTTATATAATTGCCAACGAGCAAAAATTCATTTTTCATAACAAAAAAACTTTCGACAGCAAATATTAGTTTATTACAGCATTTCCCCTCAAACTTTAACTGCACTTCACCTTATCCTCTCATACTTACGAAGTATGTAGGTTTTTCTTTGCCCATTTGCAGTTTCCAACAACATACATTTTTTAAAAGTATGATATAATAGTATAAAATCTTTTACAGAAAGGATTTAGATATCATGATCGCTCGAAGGAGCATGTGGCATCGAAAAGACGAATCTTACACGTAGCGTATTTTTTTGCTTAGATATTTTGTCTAGCGAAAAAAATACGAAAGTGGGGAAATTATGATTGCCCGAAGGATAATTTGGCAACGAAAAGATTCTTCTTACACGTAGCGTTTTGTTTAGGTTGTTTGACACTTACTAAACAAAACCTAGAAGAGAATAGGATTGCTAAATAAAAATCCTACTCTGAGTTTTGTTTAGTCTATTTTAGGCCTAAACTAAAACGAAAGTAGGGAGAATTGATGGACGAGAGGATTATTCGTTATTTCTTCAGTGATATATAGCGTAGTTAGACGTATGTAAACTAACTGCTGCTATATAGGCGTAGTTAGTTTATGAAAAACAAAAAACTACTAACTACGGAGAGAAGGAATAACGATGGAGAACATCCAAAGTCGACAAATTATTAAAGAAATTTTTATGGTTTTACTTGGTTCATTTATTTTAGCTACCGTGCTATATCACATTCATTTTCAAAACCACTTAACTGAAGGTGGCTTTGTCGGAATCGCACTGTTTTTACAAAACTTTTTTGATATTTCACCATCCATTTCAACTGTTTTAATGGATATTCCAGTCATTTTACTATGTGCTACATTTTTAGGTAAAAAAATGGTCGGCTATTCATTTATCGGTTCAATTTCATTCGGAGTGTTTTATTCTTTAATGGAAAATTATTCTCCGTTTACGGTTGATTTATCTAATTATTTATTTGTAGCTGCAGTAATAGGCGGAGCTTTAGCTGGGGTTGGACTTGGTTTTATTTTACGATTCGGCGGTGCAACAGGCGGAGATGAAATTTTAACAATTGTATTGAGTAAAAAAACGCGCTTTACAGTTGGGCAAATTTTCTTCGCTTTTGACGTAATTGTCCTTGCACTTTCACTATACTATTTAACATGGACTCAAATTGCCTTTACGATTCTTTCCTTTGCTGTACAGGCAAAAGTACTAGATTTAATTTATTATCCAGCAAAGGAAAAGAAAACAGTGGCAATTCCGTTACCAAAACAACATGCAACAAATTAGAAGCGAAAGGCAACCGCCTTTCGCTTTTTATTTTTGGCGTAAATAACGCATTTGATAAAATCGATTCGCAAATTCTGTCACACTCCGCGTTAACCGATAATTCGCCGCCGATCCAACCGCAATTCCAAGCACTGGCACACCTTGAAACAACTTACGGCGCAGTGAATAAATAATGAACGTTTTCAAAATTTGTTTTAGCAGTACTTGGACAGATGCTGGATTTAATACTTCCTCTTCTCCCTCATAAAAGAATGGAGCTGATTCTTCTTGCTCTAACTCTTGCTGTAAATTGTACCAAGCATACTGCTGCAAATGCGCTGGCAATATAGCCGCATGAAACACTTTTAACGCTAACATCATTTCATACGGTTTATTCACATCATAGCCAAATGATGTGGCGATAAGCTGCACGGCTTTCACATTTAAAGCAATCAATACAGGAAAATCTGCACTTAATAATAAAAAGCCGCCAATTCCTGTTATTCCTCCTTGCACGAAAGAATATAAACGATGACGAGCTGTTTGTTGCTCTGCTATGTATGTTAATTGATGAATGGATAGTTCTCTCATTTCTTCAATATGTTCAATAGAATCATCAAACACACGCGCCGCCCCCAAAATCCTCCCGCGTGCATCGAGCTGCGACTGCGAGCTTTGCATGAACGCATGTAAATGAAAGAGCCATCCATCTGCTTTTGAAAAAAATTCATTTCGTTTCTTCTCTGACAACTTCGAAAATGTACGATTTAACCATTTATCAAACATTTGCTGAAAATCCGTTGATTCGTGTTGCACCAGTTGCTGCTCCCAGCTTTTTAGATCATGTAAAATTCGTTCCTCGCCCTTTGACAGCATACAAACATCTCCTTGAATTATTTTTCTATATTGTAATATATTTGCTGCGAGAGGCCGTACGCCCTGTTTTTTTCTGAAAAATATGTTATTTTCAAATAAGTCGCAATGAAAAAGGGAGGGATGTTATGTATCCGCGTGCAAAAGCATTAGGCATTATTAAACACAATGATTGCATCCTCGTTGAAGAATACAATAGAAAACATGAAACTGGTGAGGGATATTATTATAGGCCACTTGGAGGAACAATTGAACTTGGGGAATACGGGGCGCAAACTGTTATCCGAGAATTTGAAGAAGAACTTAGCGTCACTGTAGAAATCAGTACATACTTAGGCTGTTTAGAAAACATTTTTCAAATAGACAATACAATTGGCCATGAAATAGTCCAATTGTATTCTGCCCATTTTTCAAACAAAGAACTTTATAAACAGAATCGATTCACAATAACAGAAGGAGATAACATCTCTTATGGTGTATGGGTCCCGATTGAAACATTTTTACAAGGTGAAAAAACATTATACCCAAACGGATTAACGGAACTACTTTCAAAAAATAACAGAAAAAAGACGGGAATCATCCCGTCTTTTCATCATATATTAACCAATATTTCCAAGACGTACTACGTCACGAGCAATCATAACTTCTTCGTCTGTTGGAATTACGATTACTTTTACTGGAGAGTGAGGGAAGCTAATGAATGCTTCTTCACCACGGAAATTGTTGCGTTTTGGGTCGAAGTATACGCCCATAAACTCAAGACCTTCTAATACGCGCTCACGAATTACTGAACTGTTCTCACCAATACCAGCTGTAAAGATGATTGCGTCTACGCCTTTCATACGAGCTGCATAAGAACCGATATATTTATGAATGCGGCCAATAAAGATCTCTAATGCTACTTCTGCACGGTGATTTCCTTCTTCTTCAGCTTGCTCAATATCACGTAAGTCACTTGAGAATCCAGAAAGACCTAACATACCACTTTTCTTATTTAATACGTTAAGAACTTCATCTACAGTTTGTCCTGTTTTCTTCATGATATATGGAATTAACGCAGGATCAAGGTTACCAGAACGTGTACCCATTGTTACACCAGCAAGTGGAGTGAAGCCCATAGACGTATCAAGTGATTTTCCGCCTTCAACAGCTGCGATACTTGCACCGTTACCTAAGTGACAAGAAAGTAAACGTAAGCTTTCAAGTGGACGGCCTAATAATTCAGCTGCACGCTCTGTTACATACTTATGAGAAGTACCGTGGAAGCCGTATTTACGGATGCCGTATTTTTCATAGTATTCATACGGTAAGCTATATAAGAAAGATTCTTCTGGCATTGTTTGATGGAATGCTGTATCGAACACTGCTACTGAAGGTACGTTCGGAAGAACTTCTTGGAACGCTTTAATACCAACAACGTGTGCTGGGTTATGAAGTGGTGCTAACTCACTTAAAGCGTCGATTTCTGCTAATACTTCATCAGTAATTAGAGCAGAATCCGGAAATTTTTCACCGCCGTGTACAACACGGTGACCAATACCGCTAATCTCATCAAGAGATTTAATAATACCAGTTGCAGTTAATTTGTTTAAAAGCATATTAACCGCAACTCCATGGTCTGCGATATTTGTTACTTCTGTTTGTTTCTCGCCGTTCACAGTAATTGTAAATACGCTATCTTCTAAGCCGATACGTTCTACTAAACCTTTTGTTAATACTGTTTCACTTGGCATTTCAAATAATTGGAACTTTAAGGAAGAGCTTCCTGCATTAATCGCGATGATTTTTGACATCTAGTCTTTCGCCCCTTTTTCTCTAGCTGTGTGGAATCCCTCCACAAACCGCTCAATTTTATGTCTTTAATTTTTCTCAGATAACAGAACCGTTTCACTGATAAAAATTTAATACTCACGATTTTAATTTAAACATCGTACGACATATATTTCAAGTGAAAAAATTGTAACACAATCGTTTTTTTTATATTACAGATTTAAAGTTTTCAATTTCGTCACCTATATATATTACTGAATTTTGTAAACAATATAAAACTGTACTATATATACGTGCATATCTGTTATACATGATCGTCTTTAGTTTTTCTCAACAAACCAACCATTAATTTGCTGCATAATGTTCTCCATCGCTTGCACTTTAGAGAATTTCGGTAATTCTACTAATAGCGCTTGTTTTGGCATGTTTATGTTTTGCCCTTTCTTTTGGAGAACAAATATACTTTTTGCATTTTTTTCATTCTTAAACATGGAAACAGGTAATTGTAGTAAACCTTGCACAAAACATGTTTCTTTAATAAATGCATGAAGCTTTGGTGCTTGATCGCTTTCAAAAATGAAGTTTGGCACTAAGAAAAATAAATAGCCGCCATCTTTTGTATGTTTGACACTTTGTTCAATAAAAAGATGATGTGCATAAGACATACCTTCGTCTGCTTTTAACGTATATTCACTTGCACCGATTTCATTTGGATAATAGCCGATCGGTAAATCACACACAACTGCATCAACTGGATCAATATAAAGAGAAGCTAATCCATCTTGATTAAAGAACTCGACCGCTTGCTTTTGTAAATTTGCATTGACTAATGCAAGTTTAACAAGCAAGTCATCCACATCTACTCCAAAGCCACTCATCGTTGTACCTTCTAGGTAACCATTGAAGATTGTCGTCAATAAATTACCCGTTCCAACTGCAGGATCTAGTACAGTTATTTCTTTTTGATCCTTCATAAATTTATGGAACAAATAACTCATAAACATCCCAACTGCATCAGGCGTCATTTCATGATTTGCTTGTACGCCGTCTTTCATCCCTTTTAAGATGGCAAGTTGAAACGCTTTGCGAATTTCTTCGCCTTTATAGTTTTCTTCATTAAACTTGCTATATTCACGCTCTAATCGTTCAATTGTTGGTTGTTCTAAGCCTTCTTGTAAAATTGTTCCTTCAAATAAATTATCACCTGTTTCTACAAGTGCTTCTAAGTACGTTATATTTAATTCTTTACGTAAAATTACGGCAGAAGAATCAAAAATAGAAAATAATGTTTCTACTGTTGAACTCACGAAAATTCCTCCTTCAAACTAAAATACACATAACTTATATCATACCACATTCTAAATTTTTCCCAAAAGAAAAAGCGATCCCTTGAGAAGAGATCGCTTGCCTACATTACTTCGCAGCTTTTGCTGCTTCTAATGCCGCTTCGTAATTTGGATGGCTTGTACCTTCACTTACGTATTCTGCGTAAACAACTTTGTCGTTGCTATCTACTACGAATACTGCACGTGCAAGTAAACGAAGTTCTTTCATTACAATACCGTATGCCTCACCAAAAGAAAGGTCGCGGTGATCAGAAAGCGTTACAACGTTTTCTAAACCGTTAGCTGCACACCAGCGCTTTTGAGCAAATGGTAAATCAACGCTAATTGTTAATACTTTTGCGTTCTCAATGCTAGCTGCATCTTCATTGAAACGACGAGTTTGTGCATCACATACACCAGTATCAATAGATGGTACAACACTAATCAATTTCACTGCGCCTTTATATGTTTCTAAAGTTACCGGAGATAAATCATTTGCTAACACTTGGAAGTTCGGTGCTTGATCGCCTACTTTAACTTCTGTGCCAACTAAAGTGATTGGGTTTCCTTTAAACGTTACGTTTGCCATTTGAAAATCCTCCCTTTTCTAAAAACAAAGTATGTACAGTGTAAATGATAGATGTTCAGTAAACAGAATGCAACTGAATCGCTCTGTTTTTAGAAAAAAGAAGAAGCTGACCATAAAGTCCAATTTTCGGTATGATCCAATTCTAGAAGATGGACAATACACATGCCGAACATTGTCGAAGGGTCTTTATATCGTGTCGAAGCGCCGATATATTATAAATATCGCCGATAAATGTAATACTTTCGCCGATATCTGGCGAATTATGGACGATATATTGATTGACACTAAAAAATGCTAACTCAATAGGTGCTTATTGAGTTAGCTCTTCTGTTTCTTATATTTCATACTCCGGCTGTTCATCTTTTTGTTTGTTCATCATTTCTTTCACTTTATCAACTGCTTGCGGT
The DNA here is from genome assembly GCF_036963045.1 of Bacillus sp. JJ864. Lineage (NCBI taxonomy): Bacteria > Bacillati > Bacillota > Bacilli > Caryophanales > Bacillaceae > Bacillus > Bacillus sp. JJ864. The sequence goes on from NZ_JBALLY010000029.1 coordinate 14,553, forward strand.
GCTAATTCCATTATTTTATCAAGTATATGCGTCTGTTTATCTAAATGAAGTACTTTCACACCTTCACTATTTACAATAAGAAAAGCAACCGGGTTAATGGAAACACCGCCGCCGCTACCACCGCCAAATGGATGATGATTATTATTTTCCAGTTTCCCAAATTCACTACCACCTGCCGCAAAACCAAAGCTTACTTTAGAAACTGTTAAGATGACACTTCCATCAGGTGACTGAATTGGATCACCAATGATTGTATTTACATCAATCATATGATTTAAATGCTGCATCGCGGTTGTCATTAACCCTTGTATTGGATGTTCCATATAATCCCCCCTATATTTATCCCGCTATTCGTGGGCAGTAATACTCCCACCTCAAAATTCAGTGAAAGCATTGTCCAGTTCCAGTGGCTAGAATGTTCGGTGGCTTCGCTTCTTCCTCACATTCTGGACGAGCCACTTCCACATTTCTTTGTTGTCCAGTTCCAGTGGCTAGAATGTTCGGTGGCTTCGCTTCTTCCTACGAGGTAAAAAACACCTCTACGTCAGAAGCTCCATCCCCCTCACATTCTGGACGAGCCACTTCCACATTTCTTTGTTGTCCAGTTCCAGCGGCTAGAATCTCCGGTCGTTTCGCCCCCTCGGACGAGGCAAAAAGCGCCTCTCTGCCGGGTGCGTGGGCGTCCTGCGATTCTGAGCGAGCCGCTTCCGCTTTTCTAAAACAGTTAGGCGGGAGATAAACTGCCCGTAAAAGCCCGATTGGTGAGGCTGATAATCAGTGGGGGATGAAGAACCCCCCACTGATTAAAGTTTCACTTTATTGCTGCATCGCATGATCTGTCGGAATAACTCCTTGCTTCTTCAAAAATATAAACAGCTTAATTACTGCCTTAACCGCACGATATATACGAAACGAAGCCGTTAATTCACAATGTGATGCTACAGTTTCCCCTTGAAAAATCGGAGTAATCTCAAGTTGCGGCGCACCAATAATTTCTACATATTGACCGGTAGCGCCAACAATGATTCCTTTTACTGACCATGCATAGCCTGTAATAACTCCCGTACTCGCTGCATCACCTGTTCCAATTTGCGAATACCATCTCCAATTGTTGATTTTCACTTTTTGCAGAAAATCTTTAATCATAGTATGGATTTCTTGCAGCCTTTTTATAATCTCCGCTACACTGTCAAGCCATGCCACAAATTTATCCTCGGTTCCGCCTTCCTCTTCTGCTTTGTCAATTTTTTGACTCGTTTTCCTTTGCTGCTTTTCGATTCGTTCTAGCACATCAAACGTATAATGAATCATCCAGATTTTTATTTGAAGCAAACATTGCTTTTCTGTTTCGGTATATAACAAACTAATTTTCAGCGATAATTTTGATAACAAAATAAATAAGATAAGCAAAATAAGTATTCCAATTCCAATCACAAGCCACTTCATCGTACCATCCTTTCATTCCGTATCCATTATCGACACGATATGAAAAAAATAAACGAAATTGAAAATATAGATTTTTCTAAAAACAGAAGGATTTTTCATATTTTTATCGAAATATAGTATTTGAACATATTATTTACTGCATGGAGGGATACAAAATGGAAGATCGTCGCAATTTATTTTTCTTTTACGGTGATGATAAAGCAACGCTTATTGAAAAAATGAACCCAGTATATGACATTTTAAAGAAAAACGGATTTACAATACTAGACCACCCAAAGCACGCAAACGCTATCATTAGTGTTGGCGACGACGGTACATTTTTGCAGGCTGTTAGAAAAACAGGATTTCGTGAGGATTGCTTATACGCAGGGGTTTCGACAACAGATGATATTTCCTTTTACTGTGACTTCCACATCGATCATGTCGATAGCGCCCTTCAAGAAATCACAAAAAATGAAATTGAAGTAAGAAGATATCCAACAATTCAAGTAACTGTCGATCATGACACATCTTTTTATTGCTTAAATGAATTTTCACTACGCTCTAGCGTGATTAAAACATTTGTGTTAGATGTGTACATCGATGATTTATATTTTGAAACATTCAGAGGGGATGGCTTAGTTGTTTCTACCCCAACAGGAAGCACTGCGTATAATAAATCACTAAGCGGAGCTGTCGTGGATCCATTAATTCCATGTTTCCAAGTAAGTGAGCTTGCTTCCTTAAATAACAATACGTACCGGACACTTGGCTCTCCATTCATCTTAAGCAACAATCGTACGTTAACGTTAAAATTAACTCATAATGGTAAAGATTATCCTGTCATGGGTATGGATAACGAAGCACTTAGCATTAAACAAGTTGAAAAAGCAGTTGTTCGTTTAAGCGATAAGCAAATCAAAACAGTAAAACTAAAAAATAATTCGTTCTGGGAAAAAGTACAAAGAACGTTTTTATAAAGTGAAACTTCCTTTTGGAGTGTTCTTCTCCAAAAGGTTAGTTGAACNNTACGGGCAGTTTTCTTCCCTGCTCTTATCCAGCCTTTACTGCTCACGAATAGCGGGATAAGAAATAAAGGCGGCATGTGCCGCCTTTATTTCTTGTATACAACCTCACCATCCACAACCGTCATCATAACGTTTATCTCTTTTATTTCCTCTCCCTGCACGTCAAATATATCTCTATCTAATACAGTAAAGTCCGCCTCATATCCCGCTACAATTTTTCCGCGACTCGCTTCTTTTCCAATCGCATATGCGCTTCCTGTTGTGAACAGTGAAATAGCTTCAAATACTGTTAACCTTTCTTCTGGCATGTAACAGTTTCCATCCACAAAGCTCTTTCTTGTTACAGCGCTATATATACCTAAAAGCGGGTTCACCTGCTCGATTGGTGCATCTGAACCGCCCGCACAGTGTAAACCAGAAGCAAGGAGCGTTTTCCATGCATATGCATACCGCAGACGCCGCTCTCCTAACTTTTCAATAACAGATGGAAAGTCAGAAGAAACGAAGACAGGCTGAATATCTAAAATTGCCGGGAGCTTCTTCATGCGCTGAGTTAACTCTTCACGCGCAAGCTGACAGTGAATAATGCGGTCCCGCTGCCCTTCTTTTGGCGGATGCATTTCAAGCGCATCGATTACATATTCAAGTGATAGATCACCAATTGTATGAATTGCGACAGGCATATGGAATTCTCGCGCTTGTTTAACGAGTTCCGCAAGTTCAGTACGGGAAAAAATAGCAACGCCATTCGTTTCTTTTGCATCTTCATACGGTTCACTAAGCAGCGCTGTTCGTCCGCCAAAGGAACCATCCGAAAAGATTTTCATCGCTCCAAACTCAATATAATGTGTATTCTCATATCGCTCACGTTCGTGTGCTACTTCATGATGGACGAGAAGATGCGCTTTAAACGGTAAATCTCGAATCACTTCCGTAAAGGCATTGTATGTTTTTTGAAAACCGCCATAGTAGTTTAAGTCTTCTGTATGGCCGCCAACTAGTCCATATTTCCAACAATCTTGAATTGTGGTTTGCAGTGCCTTTGTTAAATAAGCTGCATCGATGTTTGGTAGAATAGGGGCGATTAAATCTTGCGCTTGTTCATACAATAATCCTGTGAATTCACCATGTTGATCGCGCCCGATTTTCCCGCCTTTTGGGTCTTCTCTACCTTGCATAATTTCAGCTTTCTCAAGAATATAAGAGTTCACCAACGTTACATGACGGCAAACACGTTTTAATAATATAGGATGATGACGTGATAAATCATCTAAATCCCGTTTATGTACATCTTTTCGGTCTGTAAAATTATTTTCATTCCAGCCCTCGCCAACAATCCATTCTCCTTGCTTCGTTGTTTTCACTCGCTCAGCGACAAGGTTTAGTACTTCCTGATAAGATGTGCATGCTGATAAATCTAAGCGAAGTAATCGTTCTCCGTGTCCAATAAGATGCATATGGCTATCGACAAAACCAGGGAGCATTGTTTTCCCTTCTAAATTGAAGAACTGTTTCGGCTGATACCGTGCCTCTAGTTCTTCTTTCCTTCCAACAGCAATAATTTTACCGTTTTCTAAGTAAACTGCTTCTACGAATGCTCCTTCTTCTTCCATCGTATAAATCTTTCCGCCGTACCAAAGTTCTCCCATTTTTTTCTCCCCCATTTTGATTAGCTATGAACATTGTTTGTGACACCCGTTAACCTTTTTGAAAAAATAATAGGTGCATTTACACACTTCTCATTTTTATATTCAACTTTTATTAGAGCAATTTCACTAATAACCGCATGTATTTTCTCTATTCTGTTTGTACAATATTGAAAAGCTTCATGAAATTTTTCTTCCGTTAAGTGATTAGCAATTGTACAATGCGGAATCCAATTGTTAGGAAAATATAATGAAGATGAATGATCGCTATATTTTTTCATTTGCTCATGGAAGTTACGATGAAAATCAAATAACGTTTTTGTAGGTACAGGCGACAGAAATACTGTTTTAGATGCTAAAAATGTTCCCAATGTACTTAGCGTTATAGGAATGTTACTCGTCTCTTGTAAAACTTGATTCATGTCTTCTATAAAAGATTCTTCTTCAAAATTTTTATAGCTAGCGATTGTAATATGAGGCCTTCTATTAGGAGCTTCTTTAGAATAATAAGAAATCCCGCTTCTGCACAACTCATTCCATACTGCATGTATTTCTTTTTCTGTTGTTTCATCGAATAAAGCAATTACACCGTACATCCTCTCTCCCCCTAAACTTTACCCTTATAACAATCTAATTATCTTAATTTTCTTATAACATCATTATAAAGCAACCTATCCTCTTAAACAAAAAAAAACCAATTCTATTCAAATAGAATCGGGCAGAGTGAAGTGCGCTATATTACTTTGAAGCCAGTTCCATTTCACGTTTCCGCAGCTCCACGCGGCGAATTTTACCGGAAATCGTTTTTGGCAATTCTTTCACAAATTCAATTTTACGCGGGTATTTATAAGGCGCCGTTAATTCTTTTACATGCTCTTGCAAGAGCGGAATTAACGTACTGTCTTGCTCATCAACATTTTCTTTTAACACGATAAAGGCTTTTACGATATTTCCTCGTATTTCATCTGGACTTGCCACAACAGCACATTCTCTGACGTATGGATGTTTAACCAGTGCATCTTCCACCTCAAACGGTCCGATTGTATAGCCGGAGCTAATTATAATATCGTCGCCGCGCCCTTCAAACCAAAAGTAGCCATCTTCATCCTTTTTGGCCTGATCACCTGTAATGTAATAATCGCCGCGAAATTGCATAGCCGTACGCTCCAGATCTTTATAGTACTGTTTAAATAATGCCGGTGTTTTCACATGTACTGCAATATCTCCTACTTCTCCCGGAAGAACTGGCTTACCATCTTCATCTACAATATCAACTTGATTGCCCGGTGTCGGTTTCCCCATCGAACCAGGTTTTATTTCCATTCCTTTTAATACGCCAACTAGTAATGTATTTTCTGTTTGACCATATCCATCACGAACCGTTATATGAAAATAATTTCGAAATGTATTAATAACCTCTCTGTTTAATGGCTCTCCTGCTGAAACCGCACTATGCAAGGAAGAGAGATCATATCGCTGCAAGTTTTCCACTTTCGCCATTAAACGATATTCAGTTGGCGTGCAGCATAGTACATTTACTTTGTTATCACTTAATAACTGTAAATATGTTTCCGGATCAAATTTCCCATGGTACACAAATCCCGTTGCACCTGAACCGAGCGTCGCAAGAAACGGACTCCACACCCATTTTTGCCACCCTGGACTTGCTGTTGCCCATACAACATCATTTTCTTTAATCGCTAACCAGTTTGCAGCGCTCGTACGAAGATGAGCATACGCCCAAGCATGCGTATGTACAACGCCCTTAGGATTGCCCGTCGTTCCAGATGTATACGATAAGAACACCATATCATCACACTTTGTCTCTGCCATTTCTAATGCAGCACTCTCTGTGTTAAGCGCTTCCTGTATATTCTTCCAGCCTTCTAGCGGTTTTTCGCTTAATACAAATTTACGAAGGGAATACACTGCTTCAATTCCATCGAATTGTCCTACATACGGTTCATAGCTTACAATCGCTTTTACTTCTCCGTGCTCGATTCGGTATTCAATATCTTTTTTGCGCAGCATTTCTGAACTCGGAATAACGACAAACCCCGCTTTAATCGCAGCAATATACGTCATATATGTTTCAATAAGACGCGGCATCATAATAAGAAGCTTGTCCCCTTTTTGAAGACCGCTTTTTATAAAAGCGTTTCCAATTTTATTCGCCCCTTGTAACAATTCCCCGTATGTGACTTCCCTTTTATTCCCTTGATCATCTTGCCAAATTAGTGCAAGCCTATTTGGCTCATGTGCATAACGCTCCATTTCTTCGACTAAATTATACATCGGCGGTGCTAATAGCTCTTCCCGGTTCATACTCTTCCCCCTTTATTATGTCCATCCTCTCTTTAATAATAAAGAATTTTCTGTAAATTTTAAACTATCTTCTTTTGACAAATTTGTTTATATTTTGACCAATTGGCTACAATAGTAGATGTTTTCTCTTATTTTTTGACAGAAAACAACAAAAAAGAAAGAGTGGGAAATCCCACTCTCTCTAAGCCATTGTATATAGTTGTTATCGTTGGAAACCACCTAATTGTTGTTCAGCCATTGAAACTAAACGTTTTGTAATTTCGCCACCAACAGATCCGTTAGCACGAGATGTTGCATCTGGTCCAAGTTGTACACCAAACTCTTGAGCGATTTCGTATTTCATTTGATCTAAAGCAGCTTGCGCACCAGCAACTGCTAATTTACTTGTGTTTGCCATATGGTATCACCTCCTTGTGAGTATAGAGTGTGATAAACCATATAGCTTCATACATATCTTTTGATGGTAATTTATGGTTTTAAAATAAATCTTCGAATTTTTCTTCTTCCGCTACTTCTACTGTTTGCAATACCATTTTTTCTGTATTTGCAACAGCAGATTCAATAAGCGGTGTAAAATCATAGTATGATTCAAATTTATTCGCTTTTTCACGCTTCGGTTTTGTTGCCGGACTTGCTGGTGTAAAGACTGTACAGCAATCTTCGTACGGACGAATTGAAATGTCATACGTACCGATATCGTTAGCAATTTTAATAATTTCTAGTTTATCCATCGCAATAAGCGGACGGATAATTGGATAATTTGTCACTTCGTTAATCGTATGCATACTATCTAACGTTTGACTCGCTACTTGGCCAAGACTTTCCCCTGTCGTAAGAGCAAGTGCGTTGCGCTCTTCTGCAATTCGCTCTGCAATACGCATCATCATACGGCGCATAATTGTCATTGAATAGTTAGATGGAATTTCTTTATTAATTGTTTTTTGAACTTCTGTAAACGGTACAAGGTGAAGTGTCACGCGTTTACAATACTTCGTTAGCTCCTGTGCTAAATCAATTACCTTCTGTTTTGCACGCTCGCTCGTAAACGGGGGACTATGAAAATGAACAGCTTCCACTGATACGCCGCGCTTCATTGTTAAGTAAGCTGCAACCGGACTATCAATACCACCAGAAAGAAGAAGCATTACTTTTCCGCCAACACCAACTGGAAGACCGCCAGCTCCCATGCGCTCATCACACATAATATAGCTATAACCACTTCGAATTTCAATGCGGATATTTACATCTGGATTATGAACATCTACTGTAATATCCTCTGTATTTTGTAAAACATATCCCCCGATTTCTGGAAGCAGTTCCATCGTTTGCATCGGGAAATGCTTGTAAGAACGGTGAACTGTAATTTTAAATGTTTTTACGTCACCCTTTACTTGCAGAAAAGCAGCAAGTGCACCTTTTTTAATTTCCTCTAAATCTGTTGGTACTTTCATTGCTAAGTTAAACTTGTGAATCCCAAACACATCTTGCAATTTTTCCGCAACCGCTTCATGATCTTCACCATTTAACTGAATATACATGCGGTCATGCGTCGCATCAATTTTTAAGTTTGTAAATTTTTTTAATTTATGTTTCACATTATCTTTTAATGTGCTTACAAACTTAGAACGGTTCTTTCCTTTTGTTGTCATTTCGCCGTAGCGAACTAAAATATACTCGTATGTCATCATCTTTCCTTACCTCATCACTTCATATAATTTTGGCAATGTTTCTTTTATAATTCCTTCGAATTGTTTTACTTCTTCCATCGTATTTTCCGCAGTTAAACTAATACGAATCGCACTTTCTGCTACCGCATGCGGCAAGCCCATTGCTAGTAAAACGTGGCTTACTTCGTTTGCTCTTGAAGAACAAGCGGATTTTGTTGACACATACACATCACGTTCTTCCAAAGCATGCACAACAATTTCTGGCTTTAATCCCACAAATGATACGTTTAAAATATGCGGTGCCGTATGTTCTTTCGGTGTATTAATTGTAACATCCTTCATATCGCTAAACATACGGATGAGTTCTTCTTTTAACTCGCGAAGATGCCCCGTATTTTCGGACTGTTTTTCTAAAGTCATTCGCAAAGCTTTGATCATCGCAACAATTCCTGGTAAGTTTTCTGTACCAGAACGGTAACGCAACTCTTGTCCACCACCCGATAAAACTGGATCGAGCCTTACACCATCACGAACATATAGAAGTCCTGTTCCTTTTACACTATGGAACTTATGTCCCGAAATTGTGCAAAGATCAATATGACTTTCATACAAATCAAGCGGTACTTTTCCAATTCCTTGTACATGATCGACATGGAATCGTACTTTCGGATAGTTCGCTAATAACTTTCCAACTTCATCAACAGGCTGAATCGCGCCTGTTTCGTTATTGACGTGAATCATAGAAACAAGAATGGTATCATCTCGAAGAGCACGTTTCACATCTTCAACTGATACAACACCATTTTCATTTACCGGCAAATATGTAACGTCAAAACCAAGGCTTTCTAGCTGCTTATATGCTTCAAACACAGAAGCGTGTTCAATGTTTGTTGTAATCATATGCTTACCACGGGAGCGATTTCTCATCGCAATCCCCTTAATTGCAAGGTTATTTCCTTCTGTTCCTCCAGACGTAAAGACAATTTCTGAAGGCTTTGTGCGAAGAAGCTGAGCTGCAATCGTACGCGATTGCGTTAATAAACGCTCTGATTCTCCTCCTAGGGAATGAATAGAAGAAGGATTTCCAAAATACTTTCCTGCAACTGTCACATAAGATTGCAAGGCTTCCGGGTACGGCTTTGTCGTCGCACTATTATCAAAGTAAATCATCGTTATTCCCCTTTCACCGATATCGAAATCCCATAAAGTGAAACTTTAATCAGTGGGGGTTCTCTTCATCCCCCACTGATTATCAGCCCTCACCAATCGGGCCTTTACGGGCAGTTTATCTC
>NZ_JBALLY010000029.1:24027-72292 GCF_036963045.1 Bacillus sp. JJ864
CCGCTAGAGCTAGACAATGCTTTCACCACATTTTTAGGTAGGAGTATTACTGCCCACAAATAGCGGGATAAAGTGAAACTTCTTTACGAGAAAGATCTTCGTAGCGGGATAATCATATCATATATTCATGCGTTTCCGCTAAGCTTGCTCATAGTTTCCGTCATTAGAGCGGAAGTATGTTTTTCTGCTTTCAACGAAAAAAAACGCTCCATATTCCGCTATTCATTATAGCAATATTACACCATAATGCATACAAAAGTTATTTGCACAAAAAACAAACCCCTTAATCAATTAAGGAGTTTGTTCTAAATCAACAAATTCAGCAATCTTTTGCACAATCCCTGGTTCAATTTGCTCTAATACAGAAGCGGCTTGTTCTAGAGCTGCATCATATTCATATTCACGGAACAATTGCTCAGCGTTATCTAAACTTTTCGCCAGCATATCATCTTGACTACGATAACGATTACCATACTGAATTAATTTTTCTACTAAATATGCTTGTTCAATTAACTCTTGCGTTGCTTCGTGAACACCATTTACAATTAAAACCGCTTCTTCTAGTGTGCGATTCACTGCGCCCATATCAAGCGGTTTTAATTCGAGCTGCTCATACACACTATGCATCGCTTGTTGTCCGTTTTGCAATTCCGCTACGATACTACCTGGCAAACCTGGTAAATTTGATTTTTGCATCATACGCTTTGATTCCATCAGTGTATGGCGCATTTCCTTTAACGCCTCACGCGCTTCAAACTCATCTTTACGCATCATTTGCAACATGTCTTTGTACTCATCATGAATTACTTTTAACGTTTCACATTGCTCATAAATTTCTTCTAATTCTTCCCTAATGACAGAAAATGCGATATCTTGCTCTGCAATACGAAGCTGTAACACTTCAAAACGCTTCATTAAAATGTGCATCTGTTTTTCAACCACTTTTTGAGATTCGATATCTCTATCCTGTAATTGATAACTTTGTTTCACAAATTGTGTTTCTGCTTTCGTTTCCAGTGCTTCTTCTCGAATTGTCTCTAAATCTTCGTATACAGTTACCGTCTGCTGTTCAACATAATGTTTCGCTCTTACTTCTAACTCTAACTGTTCGTATAATGCATCGAGATGCCCTTTTAAAACTTCGATTTTCTCTGTTGCTTCCACTACATGCAGCGATTCTAAATCGGCAAGACACGTTTCCAGTTGTTTGTTCATTTCTCTTACTTCTCTTGGGATTTCCAAATGATTTAACACATAGCCTTGTTTTTTCATATCATCGTAACCTTGTGACAAGTCTTCTAATTGCACTGGTAGTGTCGCTTGACATTCTACTAATAATTCTGGTACTTCATGCACAAGTACTTCCAAATGTGCTAGTCCTTCTTCTAAACTCACCACAATTTCACGCGCTTTTAAGTAATCCCCATTTTGTGTTGCTTCTTCAAACATTTGAAATTTCTTTGACTCAGCATCAAGCAGCCCTTCAATTTTCTTCTCGGCTGTGCCAAACATATGACGATGAGCAAGCACGCTCTTTTTCAAATTGCGGTATGTATCACGCAACTGCTCAATTTCTGAATTGTTTTTCTCATAGCTTTCCAACAATTCTTGCAGTTCATTTAAAATATCCATAATTCGATGATCTGCTTCATCTAAACCACTAATGGATTCATTAATTGTATGTTTTGCTTTTCGGAAGGAAAATTGCGCGGCAAATTTTTGAGCGCTTTCTAATTCTTTTTCTGCTTTCGGAAGAATATTAGCAACAATTTCATCCCATTCATTGCGCCATTTTTCAAACAGCTCTTCTGTTTGTCCAGTCATTTTTAACTCTTTCACTCGCTTCAGTTCATCCGCTACAGGCTTATCTTTAATTTCTTTTTGCCATTGCCCTAGTGCTTCGATATCTTTATATAAACGATTTCTCATCACAAGCTCTACGATGAGGAAGAGCAAGATAGCACTCACGATGATGACAACGATCGTCAAGATTGAATCCATTCAAAATGCCTCCTATTTATTTGTTTTTTGTCCGTTCCGTTTTTTAAAATGGAAGGCGTTATGTAAGAAAAGGGAAATCCCCCATATTTAACAACTAGCAATGTATTAATCATACCATGTAATCCTATGTTTTTGGCCTAGTTTTTCGAAAAATTTCATGAAAGAATTTACTATTTCCAAGTCAATTCCGTACACACCTCAGACTCCAAAATTATAATGACTAAAAGTCTGTATTTTCTTTCGAAACAAAAACATTATTATCACATTATAGCTATGCTACTATATAGGAATTTTAAAAAGAAGATACCACTTTATGAAAAGCAAATAAAAACAGCTTATTCCCATACATATTGGCAACAAGCTGCTTTACGTTTTTTTGGTTTCTTTATACATACGCCGCTCTCGGCAGAGGATATTGTAAATGCTCTGTACAAAGAGTTTGCTGCATCCACTGCTCTACTTCCTTCATATACATTTCAATAAAAAAGACTTCTGACGGAAAGGAATGCAGCACTTCTGATATATATTGCGGATATAAATACGGCATACTGATCATTCCCTTTAACTGCGTCATAAACATCGTAAATGATACATTTTGAAATTCTTTATTTTCTTGCCCTTGTCTAATGAGTTGCTCCATATAGTATCTCTCTTTTGAATAGTAAATCGTCATGATTTCGCGAATTAATGTGCTATCTAACGAAAGTTCTCTGTAGAAAAAACGAGTAAGTTCTCTTCGCTCAAACTGATATTGTAAAATATTTCTCACCATCTGAAATATTACTTCTTTTGCAGACAAAAAATTCCGTTGTTCAAATTTCATTTCAACAATACGTAAGTAGCCCTCTAAAAAGTCTGTTACCAACTGTTCCAGTAATCCTTGTTTTCCAGAAAAATAATAGGAGATATTTGCAGCATTGACATCTGCTTGTTTCGCTATATCACGCACTGATGTACCATTATAGCCTTTCGCATAAAATAGTGAAATTGCCGCATCAATAATCTTTTGTCTCGCCTGTGTCATACACTCACTCCTCCCGCTATTCGTGGGCAATAAAAGCACGATTAATTGAACTTGATGTAAATTTCTTGACTTTTAAGACAAATTCCTTTAATTTTCTATCGACAAAGTCTTGCGAATTATAGCTTATTTTGCAATAACTTTACATTTACCTACAGAAAGGGCGGCGTTTCCATGTTCACAGCAGAAGATTATACTGGTACACGTGAGGAGCAATACAGAACAGTAATCAAACAACTCGATTCTCTGTTAACAGGCGAGTCAAATGTAGTAGCTAACTTAGCAAATGCATCTGCTTTACTCAATGTGTTTTTACAAGATATTAACTGGGTAGGTTTTTATGTAACAGAAGGAAATCAGCTTGTTCTTGGGCCATTTCAAGGATTACCAGCTTGCGTTCGTATTCCATTGGGCCGCGGTGTATGCGGCGTAGCAGCAGAAACGAAAACGACACAACTTGTCGCTGATGTCCACAAGTTCCCTGGACATATCGCCTGCGATGCAGCTTCTAATTCAGAAATCGTTGTACCGCTAATCAAAAACGATGAAGTCATCGGTGTATTAGACATCGACAGCCCAAACAAAGGGCGCTTTGATGAAATCGATCAAACCTATTTAGAGAAATTTGTCCAAGTTTTACTGAAACATATATAATGCAATGGAGCTGACTGGAAAGTAGACTTTTTGGTCAGCTCCTTCTCATGCGCCTGGAACGTCATCGAAAGGTCTTTATATCGTGTCGAACCGCCGATATATGCTAAAAAACGGTCGATATATTATAAAAATCGCCGATATATTGGTAGGCACATAAGAAGGGACTGACTGGAAACGTATCTATGTACGTTTCCAGTCAGTCCCTTTGTACTATTCTCTTACGATAAAGCTGTTTTTTCTTTTTGCAGTGCTTGCGCTAAGTCTCTTACAATATCTTCCCAAGACTCAAGCCCTGCAGATAGGCGTAATAAGTTATCAGAAATCCCCATTTGCTCACGAACGTGTTTTGGAATGACCGCATGTGTCATCGTTGCCGGGTGCTGAATTAACGTTTCTGTATCACCAAGACTCACTGCAATGGCAATTAATTTTAAGTTATCCATTACAGCTTGCGCCTCTGCTTTTCCTCCTTTTACCGTAAACGCCAGCACACCGCCCCCGCGCTTCATTTGTTTATTTGCAAGCAGTCTTTCCGGATACCAAACATCTTCTACTAGTTCATGATTTCGGAGAAAAGCAGCAATTTTTTCTGCATTATCAGAATGGCGATCCATCCGCACTGCTAATGTTTTTAAACCTCGCAAAAGTAACCATGCATCAAACGGTGCCATAATCCCGCCAACATCTTTACGAATCGGACGAATTTTTTCGGCAAGCTCGTTCGTTTTACAAATTGTAACACCGGCCACAACATCACCATGACCGCCAATATATTTTGTCGCACTATGCAAGACAATATCGCAGCCTACTGTAAGCGGTCTTTGCAAGTACGGTGAACAAAATGTATTATCCACAATAACGAGCAGTCCATGCTGCTTAGCTACTTTGACGACAAGTTCTAAATCAATTAATTTCATCGTTGGATTAATCGGTGTTTCTACAAAAATGATTTTTGTATTCGGCCCAATACTACTTTTAATCTCCTCTGCTGTTTCCATTTCGCATAATGTATGTGTAATTGCAAATTTCTCTTCTAACACTTCTAAAAAGCCATACGTACAACCGTATAAGCCATTCGAACAAACAATATGGTCTCCAGCTTTTAAAAAGGCAAAAAGTGTTCCTGAAATAGCTGCCATACCGGAGCCAAACGCAAGTGCCGCTTCTCCTTCTTCTAACGCTGCCATTCTTTCCTCAAATAACTCAACTGTCGGATTTCCAAGTCTAGAATAAATATAAGCTGAGTCATACCCAGCAAAGCTTTCTTCCCCTTGCTGCGCTGTTTCAAATGTATACGTAGATGTTTGAAATAACGGCGGTGTTAAACTTCCTTTATGCTGCGCCGCATCATACCCATGATGAATTAACGTCGTTTCGATATGTTTCTTTTTCATACAAACATCCCCCTTATATCTCATCTTATGTAAACGTTTTCTATCTGTTGCTATCCTTTCCATGAGCATTTACAAAATTCCTTCTTGCATTTTTCCAAAATTTGAATGTATAAAATGAAATTTGATGTTCTTGACTCTCTCCTAATAAACAGATATAATAGCCTTTGTGTAAAATAAAAAGGCAGCCTTGTAATGTGAGTTTATTGTTTGTATTTTGTTCCTCACGATGAGGTGTATCGTGTAACTCCCTGCTGCTGGAGCGAGGATACATGAAAATGAAATACGCATAAATGTCAATTACGTCTGTTTTTATTTTACAAAAATAAAAACATTTTAAAGGAGGAGTCATTCATGGCTCGTTATACAGGTCCATCTTGGAAACTTTCTCGTCGTCTTGGAGTCTCTCTAAGCGGCACAGGTAAAGAATTAGAAAAACGCCCTTACGCACCAGGTCCACACGGTCCTAACCAACGTAAGAAACTTTCAGAATACGGTTTACAATTACAAGAAAAACAAAAACTTCGTCACATGTACGGCATGACTGAGCGTCAATTCCGTCGCACATTTGACCAAGCTGGTAAAATGATGGGTAAACACGGTGAAAACTTCATGATCCTTCTTGAAGCTCGCCTTGACAACCTAGTTTACCGCATGGGCTTAGCTCGCACTCGTCGCGCTGCTCGTCAATTAGTAAACCACGGCCATATCATGGTAGATGGCGCTCGCGTAGATATCCCATCTTACCGCGTTAAACCAGGCCAAACAATTAGCGTTCGCGAAAAATCTCTAAACCTAGTTGTAGTTAAAGAAGCTATCGAAGTTAACAACTTCGTACCTGAGTACTTAACTTTTGATGCTGACAAATTAGAAGCTACTTTCACTCGCTTACCAGAGCGCGCTGAGTTAGCTGCTGAAATCAACGAAGCGTTAATCGTAGAGTTCTACTCTCGTTAATCTCGATACTCCGCAAAGAGTAGTATTAAAAGCCTTAGAAACCTTGTTAAATCAAGGTTCCTGGGCTTTTTTTATTTATCATTAATAATGCAAAATAAAACATTAAAAAGAACGTACCTGGGACTAGTTTGAGGCAAAAAATATAAAAGGCTGGCGTATGTATAGAAATGTATAAGTGCAAAAAAACAGATGATAAAAGGAGTTAATTGTTTTCAAAGAAAAATTAACCAAGATCCCCCTTCATGTACAAGACTTCCAACAATTAAAATTATTATTAGAGGAATTAGTACAAGACGAAATAGAAGTGAATGAAAGTCTTTCTAAATATACTTTACATATTTCTTCTAAAGAATATAAGGTGACCATTATAGAAGTGAGTTTTTCCCATGTTTACTCACTCAATACCTAAAATTCCTTATCCCGCTTGTCTACCTCTTTTGCCTTAAGAAACTGAATCATAATGATTAAACAAATAATTGAACCTACAATATATCCGATAAAGAAACTTAACCATGTCATGATACCATTCCTCATTTCCTATATCTTTCGTGTTCTTAATTATTTCATTCGACAAAAAAATACTAAATTCTACAAATAAAAAAAAGAGCAAACATGCATCAGTTGCTCTTTTTACTGTAAGTTATCTTCTTACTATTTCGTTACAAACCATTTGGATGTGCTAATTCTTCTTCATGTTTTCGTAACCTTTTCCTATACTCCTCAACATCAATTAGTGAATAACCATTTGTCACTTGTATTTTATGTTATCTCCCTTAATAGTTTTAAACACAATGTGACAACAAAAAACACCCATTACATTAGGATGTTTTTTCGTCGTATAATCATATTTATTTCAGCTTTATATTCAGCGTTTTATTTTCTTCTTGTTTCTCTACATGGACATGTTGTTCACTATAATTTTTTTGTAATTGATTTTGTTCGTTCTCTGCTAGTTGGCCTGCATTTAGTAACGAAAAAATAATTAATGCTTCTAGTGACATATAGATAACTCCCTCTTTTCTATCACTTTTGATACTTACAGCATACATACCTGTTATGAACTTGAAGTGAACATACGGAAAATTTTAAAACAAAAGACTTCGGCATGACACCGAAGTCTTTTGTTTACTTTCATATATATCCTTTAATTTTTCGGCAGATAAACCGCTGCTATGGAAAATACACCATGACCCCTACTTGCTTTTTCTCTTTGTTTTAAACTTTGCACGTGGCAGAAAAAGGAACTGAGCGCTTCTATGCATGGCCAGATGCTCTCGTCTTCCCACTAAAAAGAAAAGGGTTTTTATGTCGGTTTTTTAATATATATTCTTACGCTATCTCTTTACGTTTTTCACCTAAAGAGTAGTTCGCAACTTTTGTAATTGAACTATTTGAAATGAAGTAAATCTCGCCGTTTTCTGCGACTAGTTGCGTCGTACGAAGCCCTACTTCTTCGATGACACCGTCGATATCATTAATTTTCACTTTATCGCCAACTGAAAATTGATCTTCAAAAATGATAAAGAATCCTGTTACGATGTCTTTTACTAAGTTTTGTGCCCCAAAACCAATTGCTAAACCGGCAACACTCACACCAGCAAGAAGCGCTTTAATATCGATTCCTACTGTTTCTAGAACCGTCATAACAACCATGAAGTACACAACATAATGAACAATATTTTGACAAAGCTTCGTTAATGTCGCCTCACGTCTTTCATTTGTACGCACAGGCGCTTTGCTGCTCATCTTAAAAATTTGTTCAATTCCTACATTAGTGACGCGAATAATCACTTTTGCCACAATAAAAATAAGAATGATTTTAAGAATAATTCCCCCAAATTTCATTAACTTCTCTGGATTTAATACATACTCTTCTAATATTTGCTGAATATCCATAACATGAACTCCTCTCTCTTAACAGACAAAAAGCGTAAGGACTCTTACGCTTTTTGGCATTTTAGTAACGAATTAAGAAATATTTTTTCTTACCGCGGCGAATGATTGTAAATTTACCTTCAATGCGGTCTTTTTCTGTTACCGTGTAGTCTAACTCTTGTGTACGTTCACCATTTACATAAACCGCACCATTTGTAATATCTTCGCGTGCTTGACGTTTTGACGGTGAAATTTTACTTTCCACAAGTACATCCACTAACAATGCATCTTCTGTACTGCGCTCCACAGATGGTACATCTTTAAAGCCTTGCTCGATTTCCGCTGCTGTTAATTCTGCAACAGAACCGCTAAATAATGCTGCTGAAATTTTAATTGCTTGCTCTAACGCTTCAACGCCGTGAACAAGTTTTGTCATTTCAGAAGCTAATGCTTTTTGTGCTTCACGCTTTTCAGGTGCTTCTGCAACTTGTTTTTCTAACTCAAGAATCTCTTCATGAGATAAGAATGTGAAGTATTTTAAGTATTTCACAACATCGCGATCATCTGTGTTAATCCAGAATTGGTAGAACTCATACGGCGTTGTTTTTTCTGGGTCTAACCAAATCGCGCCGCCTTCTGTTTTACCAAACTTCGTACCATCAGATTTCGTTACAAGCGGTACAGTTAAGCCAAATGCCTTCGCATCTTCTTCTGACTTACGAATTAATTCTAAACCAGCTGTAATGTTACCCCATTGGTCACTACCACCGATTTGTAATCTACAACCGTGTGTTTGGTATAAGTTTAAGAAATCGTATGATTGTAAAATCATGTAGCTAAACTCAGTGAATGAGATACCCGTTTCTAAACGAGATGCAACTGTGTCTTTCGCTAACATGTAGTTTAAACCAAAGTTTTTACCGATATCGCGTAAGAATGTAATTAAATCTAAAGAACCAATCCAATCATAGTTGTTTGCGATCGTTGCTGGATTACCTTCTTTATTGAAGTCTAGGAAGTTAGAAAGCTGCTCTTTAATACGCTCACTAAAAAAGGCAACTGTTTCTTTTTCATTTAATGTACGCTCTGCCTTCTTACCACTTGGGTCACCAATTAAACCTGTAGCCCCTCCAACAAGTGCGATTGGCTGATGTCCCGCTTGTTGGAAACGACGTAATATTAAAATTGGCAGCATATGACCAATATGTAAACTGTCAGCTGTTGGGTCAAAACCGCAGTATAATTTCACACTTTCTTTCTCTAATAGTTCTTGCAAACCTTCTGCATCCGTTTGCTGGTTAATTAGGCCACGAAACTCAAGATCTTGTAAAATTTCCATCCTATTCACTCCTTTAAAATAGTTTGTGCGCGGAATTAAAAACATAAAAAAATCGCCCCTTCAATAAGGGACGATTTTAATCATCGCGTTACCACCCTAGTTGCAGGTAAAAAAAACCTGCCACCTCATTCACATAACGGCTCATCACCGTCTTTCCCCTTTCGGATAAAATCCAATCGAAGAAAGATGCTCCAGGGTCGTAATTCGCGATCATTTATGTGCTGATTTTCACCGGCCATCAGCTCTCTAAAACAGGGAAATGATCACTACTGTTCCCTTTCCACGCTCGATTATTTATATACTTTTCTTTATACCATCATTTATATGTGCCTGTCAAACGTAGCTGGGGATTTCTTTGTATCTATTCTTTTATCCTTACTAGCTGGCAATGAGTATCGTCATTGAACTACCCCCACCTAAAATCCTAACAGATTTTTGAGGAAGGGGATTCCCAAAAGGGACAACTAAGGCAAAATGCTTAGTAGACCATACCCATTCAACAAGGTATGGGGTTTCTGCTTTCAAACTTAGACAAACCTTTTACTTCCAAGTCAGTAAGAGCCCCTGGAGGAAAAAGTTCGTTCACAGAACGAATCTTGTTATGGTTCGAAAGCTCCATCTGATAGAATGTGTGAACACGCAAATCAGACAGGATCCCAGACAACCACTTCCATTGCGCCCAATGATGCAGACCTACCATCTTCTCCGGTAATAGGGAATACAAAATTGGTGGAAGTTTTTCTTTCAATCCCATTGCTCTTCTAGCAATGACATAAGAAGCTGTTTGGTGAATGCTGATACCAAAGCGTTTCATATATTTGATTTTACCAATTTGAGAAGTGTACGCCGGATTTACCTCAAATACTGCTACACCCATCTTCTCAGCACGGCTTTTAATAGCTGAAATCATCTTTTTGTAAGCAAACATGCTCATCATCATGTTTGCTTTTCTGTTGCCATAAGGGTTCTTAACCTTTGCTTTTGTTGTGTTTAATTTTTCTACAACAATCGGTTTGTTTGCTTTTACAGCGATATCCACTAATGCAATGGCTTCTGCTTCCATAATTTTCGTAATTTGTTCTGATGTTTTCCCTAAAATATCAAAGGATAATACACCCGTTTGTATGAGTTGTCCTTGTTTATTGATGTTTGACCAAGCAAAGTGGTCAAAATTACAGTCTATTCCAATGACACCATCAGATTTGCTGAAGTTTTTATTTTGGTTCTCTTCAATATCTATTAAACATTTAAAAATGTAGTAATCCCCGTGGTCTTCAATTGTCCAACTGATTGGTTTTCCTGCATTCTTTTTATCTTTGCAATTCCATTGGTTTTGAACAGCTGCATTCACTTGTTCTTGTCCATACGGAAATGTAAGGTTAGGAATTTCAACTGCAACACCGTTTGGAGTTGTAAAGTGTAAAGATTGTGATTCCGTATTGTATGTAAATACAAAGTTTCCTGATTTCGCATCTTTTCGACCTGAAATCTGACTTGGTTTTCTTCATCTTCTTTTTTACAGCTTTCATTTGTTCATTTTTATTTTCGATATACAATTTCTTCAATTCTGTCTGAGAAGAAAACAGTGCATTGGCTTCCTGCACAGCACTATTTGCATAATAATCATTCAAACTAAATCGTGATTTCACAGTCATTTGCATACTATCAGAACGTCTGGAGGTACCAGAACGTTTTTCTAACACTTGCGTTTGAAAAGCGAAATGCTTCGCACGGTTAAATAAGAAAAGAGCATGTCCAATCGCTTCAACATATTTCGGATTCAGTGCATTCTTATAGATACGAATTGAAAAATATGCTTTTTTCACTCGACACACTCCTTTCTTGTTTTATATACACAAAGTATGCCAAATAAGAACATACGTTTCTGTTTATATGCTAAAAAAACAAAAAAAAGGCGATTCATCCCCCACCTACCGTTACGCGCTTGAGGTAGGGGTCTTCTCGCCAAATATGATAAAAATGCCGATTTAACAAGAATTGCAGAAATCCCAAGTACAGCCGCTAACGTATGAATACTTAAACCGCATAAAATACCAAAAACAGTTTTCATTCCACCTTGTTTCCCCTGCAGTATTGTATTCTGAGTTACTAATCCCGTATCAGGTCCTGGCAAAATAATAAGAAAAATTGACATAGCAACAAAAAGATAATATTGCGTCACTAACATCCCTCCAAAAGATTGAATCTTTTCTTTATACCATTGTATTAACCTTCTTGCATGCTCTGCTGTATTTTAAATATTACATATAAGTTATATGTAACGCTGAACAATTTGAACACAACTTCACTATACTCTAAACAAGAAAGGCCTGAACGAAGAATGTTCAGACCTTTCTTGTTTAATCTTCCATCGTAGACAAGTCACCTGTTGGTAAGTTTAACTCCCATGCCTTTAATACACGGCGCATAATTTTACCGCTTCTCGTTTTCGGTAATTTATCTCGGAATTCAATTTGTCTCGGTGCCGCATGAGCAGCTAGTCCTTTTTTCACAAATTGGCGAATATCTTCTTTTAATTCTTCAGATGCTTCATACCCTGCGCGCAGTGCGATGAACGCTTTAATAATTTCTCCGCGTACAGGATCTGGAATCCCGATAACACCAGCTTCCGCAACTGCTGTATGTTCAATTAATTTACTTTCTACTTCAAACGGACCAACACGTTCACCAGACGTCATAATGACATCGTCAATACGCCCTTGGAACCAGAAATAGCCATCTTCATCCATATATGCAGAGTCACCTGACACATACCAGTCTCCTGGCATAAAATAAGACTCATATTTTTGCGGGTTATTCCAAACAGCACGCATCATCGATGGCCATCCTTTTCCAATTGCTAAGTTCCCCATTGTGTATGGCGGTAATTCATTACCTTCATTATCAACGATCGCTGCCTTCACGCCTGGAATTGGTTTTCCCATTGACCCTGGACGAATTTCCATACAAGGATAGTTACAGATAACTTGTCCTCCTGTTTCCGTCATCCACCACGTATCATGAATACGAAGATGGAACACTTTCATCGCCCAGCGAATTACTTCTGGATTTAACGGTTCCCCAACACTTAAAATATGACGAAGAGCTGATAAATCATATTTTTTCAGCGTATCATCACCAGCACCCATTAACATACGAAATGCTGTCGGAGCGCTATACCAAACTGTTACACCGTAATCTTGAAGCGTTTCATACCAAGCGTCTGGGCTAAAGCGTCCGCCTAAAACGACGTTAGAAGCTCCAACTAACCAAGGCGCAAAAATACCATAGGATGTTCCTGTTACCCAGCCTGGATCTGCCGTGCACCAATACACATCATCTTCTTTTAAATCCAACACCCATTTTGCTGTTTGATAATGCTGCACCATTGCATTTTGAACATGCAGCACCCCTTTTGGTTTCCCTGTTGAACCAGATGTATAATGTAAAATAAGCCCATCTTCTCTTCCAAGCCATTCTATTTTTAGTTGATTAGAAGCTTGTTCAAAAAGCGGATTAAATGCTACAATTTTGCCGCCCTCTTCTACACCTTCCCCAACAACAAATACTGTTTTTAATGCTGGTAAATCATTAAATGGTATACGTTCTAACAATTCTGGTGTTGTCACAAGCACCTTTGCTTCACTATCCACCAGGCGGTCACATACAGCCGCTTCCATGAAAGCTTCAAATAATGGGCCAACGATTGCCCCAAGCTTGTTTGCACCTAATAAAGTAAAATACAATTCCGGTGAACGAGGCATAAAAATAAAGACGCGGTCGCCTTTTTCGACATCCCCATAATTTTTCAAAACATTTCCTGCTTTATTCGACAATTCTTTCATTTCTTTAAACGTATATTTCTCTTTTCTCGCACCATCTTGATAATACAATGCTACTTTATTTTTCCGGTGGGATTTTGCATGTCGATCAATGGCCTCATAAGCTATATTTACTCGCCCAGTTTCATGCCAAGAAAAATTTTGATTAACTTCTTCCCAATTAAAATTTTGATATGTTTCATCATAATTTAACAAATTATTTTCCCCTTGAATAACTGGAAGTGTTTCTACTTTCATTCTTTACATCCCCCTTCTATGTACCGTATAAGTCTATTATAAAGATATATTTTATAATTTTCAGTATTTTTTAATAATTTCAGACAAATTTTTACTGACAAATTTCGATTCACATCGCATACTGAGTACAGTAGTATGAAAATAGATAGTAGATTCACAAAGCTCTGAAGGTGGTGAGCCTAAAATTGATTCATAGTAAAGTTTACAATGCAAGAAATTTAAAAACACCAAAAGGAACTTTAATTATTGAAGGTCCTGTCCAGACACATAATTTAGAAACGTATGAGTTTCATCCTGACTTAGTTGCCTTTCGTCCTGCGACTCAGCAATATAAAGCAATTGTCGAGATTTCTAAATTACCAGAAGCTCGGATTATTATCGCTCGTCATGAACATACAATTGTTGGCTATGCAACGTATTTATATCCAGATCCTCTTGAACGATGGTCTGAAGGAAAAATGAACAATTTGATTGAGCTTGGCGCAATTGAAGTTGTTCCTGATTTTCGCGGCTGCGCTGTTGGAAAGAACTTATTAGAAGTTTCTATGATGGATGACCATATGGAAGACTACATTATTTTAACGACTGAATATTATTGGCACTGGGATTTAAAACAAACTGGACTCAATGTCTGGGAATATCGAAAAGTAATGGAAAAAATGATGAATGCTGGTGGATTGGAATGGATGGCCACAGATGATCCGGAAATTTGTTCACATCCAGCAAACTGCTTAATGGTTCGCAACGGAAAACGAGTTGATGCATCATCCATTCAACAATTTGACCGCTTACGCTTCAAAAATCGTTTCATGTACTAAAAGGGGGATTACATCATGATTGTTGAAGAAATCATGAATCAAAATGTAACAACGCTGCGCCCAACCGACACGATTGAAACAGCTTTAAGAACATTAGCAGCACATAGTATTCGGCACATTCCAGTTGTAAATGAACAATATGAAGTTCTCGGAATTATTTCCGACCGTGACGTTCGCGATGCAAGTCCATCCATTCTTGATGAACACGTTTCAAAGGATGCTCTTCAAGAGCCGATTGAACGTATTATGAAGCATCCCGTTATGACATGTCATCCTCTTGATTTCGTTGAAGAAATTGCCACATTATTTTTTGAAAATAAAATTGGCTGCCTTCCTGTTACAAAAAGCGGTAAGCTTGTCGGCATTATTTCGGAATCAACAGTATTACATACACTTGTCAAACTAACAGGTGCTCATCAACCAAGTTCACAAATTGAAATTCAAGTAAAAAACGAACCTGGTATTCTCGGAAAAGTTGTTGCTGTTTTCAGTGAACTAAAAATTAACATTGTGAGCGTTCTCGTCTATCCAGCAAAAAAAGAGAGCGACAAAGTTCTTGTTTTCCGTATTCAAACGATGAATCCTCTTAAAGCAATTGAAGAGCTAGAACAAAAAGGCTACCATGTTTTATGGCCAAATATTGCGGGGATGGGAACATGAAAAATGTATTCATTTACTCAGAAGATTATCAGGGCTATTCTTTTAGTCCTGATCATCCTTTTAATCAGCTTCGGGTAAAACTGACCTATGATTTGTTGCAAAAAGGCGGATTTATACACCCTTCACAAGTTATTCCACCACGAATGGCAACGGATGAAGAAATTGCTTTCATTCATACAGAGGAGTACATAAATGCGGTAAAACGTGCTGGAGAAGGAACACTAGAACAATCACTTGCCATGTCCTATGGTCTTGGAACAGATGATACACCCATATTTCCAAACATGCATGAAGCGAGCGCCCTTCTTGTTGGCGGCACCTTAACTGCGGTCGATGCCATTCTTGAAGGAAAAGCAGAACATGCTCTAAATCTCGGCGGCGGATTACATCACGGCTTTCGCGGGAAAGCCTCTGGATTTTGTATTTATAATGACAGTGCGATTGCCATTAAATATATACAACAAAAATACGGTCTTCGTGTTTTATACATCGATACAGACGCTCATCACGGTGATGGCGTGCAGTGGTCCTTTTATGACGATCCTAACGTATGCACAATTTCATTGCATGAAACAGGACGTTACTTATTTCCAGGAACAGGGGCTGTAAATGAGCGTGGTCAAGGGAATGGATATAGCTATTCTTTTAACGTTCCTCTTGATGCTTTTACAGAAGATGACTCATTTATCCATGCATATCGCACCGTTATTCGAGAAGTCGCTGACTATTTCAAACCTGATATTATTTTAACGCAAAACGGAGCTGATGCTCATTATTACGATCCTCTCACACACCTTTGTTCAACGATACAAATTTACCGTGAAATTCCGAAGATCGCCCATGAAATTGCCCATAAATATTGCAATGGCCGCTGGATTGCAGTCGGTGGCGGCGGCTATGATATTTGGCGCGTCGTTCCGAGAGCTTGGGCGCTCATTTGGCTCGAAATGAACAACATCCAAAACATCTCAGGACATCTCCCACCAGAATGGATTGAAGCTTGGAAAGGACAAGCTAAGACAGATCTCCCGCTCACCTGGGAAGACCCAGACAACATGTATAACCCGATTCCACGCAAACAAGAAATTGAAGAGAAAAACGAATTAACAGTAGCGAAGTGCCTAGAAATAATTCGGAATAATATGAAAAAAATATTGTATTAAAAAACCCTTTTCTTTTTAAAGGAGGACGAGAGCATCTGGCCGCGCATAGTAGCGGTCAGGGCCTTTTTCTGCCACATGCGAGGGTTAAAACAAAAGGAGATATGTTGATGTGGAAACAACAATTTATCCATACAAATCGAGGAACTTTTGAGCTATTTACAAAAGGACACGGAGAACCTATCTGCATTACACACCTTTACTCACAGTTCAATGAAACGGGCGACTATTTTGCCGACAGCTTTACATCCTTACATAAAGTTATATTAATTAATTTAAAAGATGCAGGAAATTCAGTGACCGCTTCTCAAGAAGATGAATTAAGCATGGAAGAAACGATTCAAGATTTAGAAGCAATTCGAGAAGCACTACACATTTCATCATGGCATTTTGCAGGGCATTCTACTGGCGGCATGCTTGGACTTTTATATGCTATAAGCTATCCACAGTCCTTACAATCGTTAGTAGTAGTCGGTGCTGCTGCTAGTGATTATTCAAAAATGAAAGACTGCATTTATCATCCAGAACATCCGCAGTTTGCATATATGCAGCAGCTCATCGAAGATTTGAAATTGCCACATCTTACGAACAAAGAAAGAACTACTTTATCAACCGAGCGTACAAAGTTATCCTTATACAAGCCAGAACAATATGAAACATACTTCTCAAAAGCAATCTATAAAACGATGGCCGCAAGCCGTATGAACTATTTTTCAAAAGAATTTCGCAGCTTTGATTTACGAGATCAACTTGCTAGCGTAACAACAAAAACGTTAATCATTTGTGGAAAACATGATGTACAATGCCCAATTGCATCTTCCTTACAAATTCATAAAGGCATACGAAACTCTTCATTCATTCCTTTTGAACACAGCAATCATTATCCATTTTTAGAAGAGCAAGAGAAATTTTCATCTGTGATTACAGCATTCTATCATTCCTTGAAGGAAGGTAGTGAACATTTATAATGCTTCAACATGGAACTACTTACATAACAATTAAAGAGTTTCTTGGCTTGTGAAGAATTACAAATTTATAACAAAAAAAGGAAAACGCGTTCAGTTTTCTGAATTTATTTTCATTCTCTTCTACCCTTTATTTCTATCAAAACTTTGTATAGAATATGTTGATAGGAATTATAAATTTCATAGTGAACGTGGAAAGGGTGGAATTATAGATGTGGAACGAGTTTAAAAAGTTCGCTTTAAAAGGAAACGTTATGGACTTAGCTGTCGGGGTTGTAATTGGCGGCGCATTTGGTAAAATTGTTTCTTCATTAGTAAATGATATTATTATGCCATTACTTGGATTATTACTTGGTGGCATTAATTTTTCAAAGCTAGCTTATCCGCTTGGTAAAGATACTTTAAAATATGGTGCCTTCATTCAAACTGTAGTTGACTTCTTCATCATCGCATTCTCTATCTTCTTATTTATTAAACTATTTAATAAGCTAGCATTCAAAAAGGAAGAAGAGAAGAAAGAAGAAGTACCAGCACCAACAAAAGAAGAAGTACTTCTTACAGAAATTCGCGATTTATTGAAACAACAAACTGCATCAAGAGATAATGCATAATAAAATAGATGAAGAGAGCAGGTATTGTATGCCTGCTCTCTTTTTTACAATGTTTCTGAGTTTGTATGAATAAACAAAATAATTCCTGCAACAAGTAAAATAATGATAGCGCCTACAAATAATGTAGTAGAAAAAAATACAAATTTCTCATGTACTTGTTCTCCAGCGCTTTCTAAAAAAATGGAAGTAACGTATGTGATTAGGGATATTCCTGCCAAAGCACTACCAGGAATAAATCGTCTCATACCACTCTGTTTTAATGTCATATAAGCAAATAGAGCCGTCACGCAAAGTGTAATTCCCCAAAGAATGATCATTTCATCTCCCCCTCACATAGCCTTTAGTACCATTATACATTAGAAATAGTGGTAAAGTGAAACTTCCATTAGAGAAGCGGTTTATTTTAAAAAGGGATATTTATAGAAAAGTAGAAATATGTAAAGAAAAAACAATAGGGGCTGAAACAATTTGAATGACTTATTTACAATAGACTGCGGAGAAATATTGCTACGAGAATATAGGATTGACGATGTTGATGATATATATGAACTTACCTCACAACCCGAAGTTTATGAGTTCTTACCAGATTTCAAAACAACAAGAGAACAGCGTTTAGATTGGGTTACAAATTATGAAATACCCTCAAACAAAGAGTTTTTAGCAGCGGTTCCTAATATCGACAAGCAAACTTATTTGAGGTTAGGAATCATCTTAAAAGAAACTGGTAAGTTCATTGGTTTTTGTATGACTGGAATAAAAGAAGAACTGCCCGCTCCGAATAGAGAGATTGCTTATGCTATTTCAAAACATTATAGAAATAAAGGATATACGACAAAAGCAGCAAAAGGATTGATTAACTATTTGTTTGAGAAAACAAATGTTGAACTTCTAAATGCCGTTGCTCTAACACAAAATGTAAGCTCAAATAGAGTGATTCAAAAAAGCGGATTTACATTTGTAGGGGAAGTCGAAATTGAAAATCAAAAGCATTACCATTACACTCTTCATAAAAGTGAATGGCAAAGCAATAAAGAAACAGAAAAGCTATCTGCAATTTAGTTTGTTATTGAACTCACGAAAATGCTCAGAGTTTTTATACTCTGAGCATTTTTGTGAGCTGTTACTATATTTCCACAAGTTTCTTATTACTTCGTTGAATTTCTAAATTGAATGCGGTGCGGTAAAATAACTGTATGATCTTCTACCGTTTCTTTGTTCATGTATTTTGTTAATAAACGCATCGCAACTGCTCCGATGTCATACATTGGTTGGACAACTGTTGAAAGCTGCGGGCGTACCATAAGGGCAAGGCGTGTATTGTCAAAACCAAGTACTTCTAAATCATTTGGTATGTTTAAACCTTTATCTTGCGCTGCGTGAATGACACCTAGTGCCATTTCATCAGAAGATACGAATACCGCTGTTGGTTTTTCAGCAAGTTCCAATAGTTTGTCTAACGCTTCCATACCAGAATCGTATGTGTAGTCACCATCTACAACAAGCTCTTCGTCGTAAGCAATGCCAGCTTCTTCTAATGCTCGTTTGTAACCTTGTAATTTTTTCGCACTGCCTGCTTTATCAACGTAAGGTCCAGATACGAAACCAACTCTTGTATGACCTTTCTCTAAGAAATGCTTCATCGCATCATACGCTGCTTGTGTGTAATCGATATTTACAGATGGTGTAATATTTTGGTCATCAAACGATGCCGCAAGTACGATTGGAACAGGAGATTTTTTAAATTCTTCTACGTGAGTCTCTGTAATATCCTCTCCCATAAATACGATACCATCTACTTGTTTCCCAAGCATTGTATTTAATAAATGGAATTCTTTTTCTTTGTTTTGGTCAGAGTTACTTAAAATAATATTATATTTGTACATTGTTGCGATATCTTCAATACCGCGTGCAAGTTCTGCATAAAACGTGTTCGAAATATCTGGAATAATAACCCCAACTGTCGTTGTTTTCTTACTCGCTAATCCACGTGCTACTGCATTTGGACGGTAACCAAGACGCTCAATTGCCTCTAATACCTTCTTTCTTGTTGTTGGTTTTACATTTGGGTTGCCATTCACAACACGTGATACTGTTGCCATTGAGACATTTGCTTCGCGCGCTACATCATATATTGTTACGTTCATCTTTTCACACACTCCTTTATAAAATTCATCTATATAATATGTATCAGTTAACTTGAATGAAAAAAAGACATCCACTCTACTTAAAGATGTCACTTCCGAGCCCTTTCACTAATGATACGATACAAATAAGGATTGAGACAATATTTTCCCGAAAAAGTTTCGAAAAAATTCGTTCCTTTTCTTATATTTTCATATTTTTAATATAAAAATACCCATTTTCAAGAAAAAAATCTATGCAGCACACAGCTACATAGATTTTCGAAGCCATTATCCCGCTATTTATGGACAGTACCACTTATCTCATACGAAATGCTTTTAATTCATTCATAAATGCATTAAACTCTGGAATATCCATTTGCTGCGCTGAATCAGAAAGGGCTACAGCTGGATCTGGGTGCACTTCTGCCATAATCGCATCTGCACCGATTGCCATTGCCGCTTTTGCAGTTGGCAATAATAAATCACGGCGTCCTGTTGAATGTGTTACATCAACAACAACTGGCAAGTGCGTTTCTTTCTTTAAAATTGGTACAGCAGAAATATCTAACGTATTCCGCGTTGCTTTCTCATACGTACGAATACCGCGCTCACATAAAATAATATCGCCATTTCCTTGTGCAATAATATATTCTGCCGCATACATAAACTCTTCGATTGTTGCGGATAATCCTCGTTTTAATAATACCGGCTTATTCACAGAACCAGCTGCTTTTAACAGCTCGAAGTTTTGCATATTGCGAGCACCAATTTGAATGACATCTACATAATCAAGCGCCATTTCAATATCATTTGGATTTAAAATCTCACTAATGACAGCTAAATCATACTCATCTGCTACTTGGCGTAAAATTTTCAACCCTTCAACGCCAAGACCTTGGAAATCATATGGTGATGTACGCGGTTTAAACGCTCCGCCGCGCATCAGTTTTAAGCCTTGTTCTTTCATTGCCTCAGCGACTTGGCGAACTTGCTCATAGCTTTCAACTGCACATGGCCCCATAATAAAATGAGCATTGCCGTCACCAATTTTTTCACCTTTAATATCAACAATTGTATCATCTGACTTTTTCTTACGTGATACAAGAAGGGCCTTACGATGATCATCTTCTTGCAATTCTAAACCTGTTTTAAAAATTTGTTTAAACAAATGTTGAAGCGTTGATGTTTCAAATGGTCCATCGTTATTTTCCGCAATTAAATCGAGCATTTTGCGTTCACGTACTGGATCAAAACGCTTCACACCTTGTACTTCTTTTAACTTGCCAACTTCTTGTACAAGACGACCGCGCTCATTTAATAACTTTAAAATTTGTAAGTTCATTTCATCAATTTGAGAACGTAGCCGATCTAACTCCTGTGATGCCATAATAAAGCCACCTCTTTCAAGTTTTATATGTATACTAACAATTATAAATACCATTCATAAGATAATTTATTATATATGATACATATACAGATGTCACTTCATACACATCGCATAAGACTGCGTGTGGGATCGTTATTTTCTCTTCATTTAATCGTAAAAAATATAGCCCGTCAATATTATTTTCAGAAAATAAAAAAAGCAAGCTAATTTGCCTGCTTTTCCTTATTTCATATTTTCTATTAATGCTTGCTTCGTAATGTTCCAATGCGATGCATGCCAGAGCACTTTACCATCTTTTATGTATAATACTTGCGGCGATTCATGTCTAATTCCAAAGTACTCCGCAATTCTATTGGAAACCGGACGTGCATCTTGTACATATAAATAATATGCTGGCACAGCTTGCTCTTCACCAAGGTATTCTTGAAACGCTGTGAAACCACCGTGGCTAATCGGACATGTTGTACTATGTTTAAACACGATATATGGCTCTTTACTTGCTATGATTTCTTCAAATTGTTCCATTGTTTCAATCTTTGTCATGCTCATATTATTCGCCTCTCATTCGAATCGGAAGTCGCGGTAATTTCTTTTCTTTTTTCGGCTTTTTCTCTGTTCTTTCAAACTGCTCTACTTCATCTTCTTTCTTTTTTGCCCGGAAGCGATTGTACACATCAATAACCGCATTACTCCATTGCACCACTTGTGCTACTTTATCAGCATTGTTTTCTACTTGATGTGCAACAGAATCAGAAACGCCGCGTAATCGTGTGTTTAAGGAATGAATCGTTGTTCCGATTCCCTCTACACCTTCCATCACTTTATTTAGCGACTGCGATTTCTGTTGAATATCCTCTGCTAATGCATTTGTTTTATGAAGAAGCTGCTCTGTTTCCACTGTAATGCCTTGCATTTGTTTTTCTAGGCCTTCCATCGTACTCGCTACATTCTCTAACGTTTTTTGAACAGATAGTAATGTTCGACATACATATACAACTAATACGGCAAACGCAATTGCGATAATGGCTACACTGACGTATAAAAGAATTTGCATACGAATCACTCCTTTATCTTTTTATGCTTTTTTCTTATTATACAATCATTTCCCGTTTCATTCTAATTGTTCTATATAAATCCATTTTGATTTTTCAGCATATAAGTCGCTGCTATGCAGAAAAAAAGGAACCGCTACTTGCTTTCTTACTTTGTTTGAACTTCGCATGTGACAGAAAAGGGCCCTGACCGCTTCTATACATGGCCAGATGCTCTCGTCCATCTAAAAAAGAGTGGGGTTTGGCTTTTTCAGTTTGAAGTGATATATTTCAACATTTAAACCCCTGCTATGTAGAAGCATGACTCCTTCACTTGCTTTCTCTCTTTGTTTTTACATCGCATGTGGCAGAAATAGGCCCTGACCGCTTCTATGCATGGCCAGATGCTCTCGTCCATCTAAAAAAGAGTGGGGTTTGGCTTTTTCAATTTGAAGTGACATTTCGTGCTAATTTTCATATTTATTCGGCAAATGAAACATAAATTATTAAACAAATTCAGATAAGTAGGTTACAATAAGGAAGGATACATATATAAGGGAGGCTTTACATATGAAAGACCCACGTATTGAAACATTAGCAAAAAATTTAATTAATTACTCTATTCGTTTACAAAAAGGCGAAAAAGTATTAATCGAAAACTTCGGCTTACAAAAAGAGCTAGTAACAGCACTTGTAAAAGCTGCATATGAAGCTGGTGGTTATCCATTCGTACTGTTAAAAGATCATCAAGTAGACCGCTCTTTAATGATGGGCGCTACAGAAGAACATTTCGAGCAAATCGCTGCATATGAAGCAAGCGTAATGAAAGATATGGATGCTTATATCGGCCTTCGCTCTGGTGATAACGTAAATGAACAAGCTGACGTTCCAAGTGAGCGCATGAAAATTTACGGTAACACAGTAGGTAAAAAAGTACATAGAGACATTCGTGTTCCAAAAACAAGATGGGTTGTGCTTCGTTATCCAAACGCTTCTATGGCACAGCTTGCAAAAATGAGCACAGAGGGCTTTGAAGACTTCTATTTTGACGTATGTAACTTAGACTACGCAAAAATGGATAAAGCAATGGACAATCTTGTTGAGTTAATGAACAAAACAGATAAAGTACGTCTTGTTGGGCCTGGCACTGACTTAGCATTCTCTATTAAAGATATTCCAGCAATTAAATGTGCTGGTCACTTAAATATTCCAGACGGCGAAGTATATTCTGCGCCTGTTCGCGATTCTGTTAACGGTACAGTTTCTTACAACACACCATCTCCATACAATGGTTACATGTTCGAAAATGTAAAACTTACATTTAAAGACGGTCAAATTATTGAAGCAACTGCAAACGATACAGAACGCATTAACAAAATTTTCGATACAGATGAAGGCGCACGCTACGTTGGTGAATTCGCAATTGGCGTAAACCCATACATTTTACATCCAATGGGCGATATTCTATTCGATGAGAAAATCGACGGCAGCTTCCACTTCACTCCTGGACAAGCATACGACGATGCATGGAATGGCAATAACTCTAACATCCACTGGGATTTAGTATGCATCCAACGCCCTGAATACGGCGGCGGCGAAATTTACTTCGACGACGTATTAATCCGTAAAGACGGCCGCTTCGTTGTACCTGAATTAGAAGCGTTAAACCCTGAAAACTTAAAATAAGATAGAAAAAGTGAGCACAGGTTGTTGTGCTCACTTTTGTTTTTACAGAAACACTTACATACTCCCGCTCGAATGAAATACTTGGACCGGTCCGTCCCAACCGTCTTTCCTTATCTCACGGTATTCATTATTCGTGTACGCCGAAATGACTTTTCGCCAAAACGCTTGTGCTGGAATATTTTCTTCCATCTCTGCAACTTCCCATTCCCCAGGGAATTTACAAAACAATTGAAAAGCTGCGTGTTTTCCTACACCACTTTTCCGATACTTTTTCATTACAAAAAATTCTGACATTGAATAGTATGTACGACAATTCCCCTCAATCTCTCGGATCAGCGCGAACCCTGCATACTTTCCATTCACTTTTATAAAGAACGGAAAGCGACCTTCCTCTGTAAAATAATGATCTACGTACATATATTCATATAAACCATGCTCATTCACATCTTCAGGATCAAATTCGCTGAAATCGTATTTATATAGTTCCGTTAAATTCTTTAAAACTGTTTTATTCTCTAGTTTTACTTTTTCAATTTCTAAATTTATATTCATGTTTGTTTCTCCTAATTTTATAAAAACATATGTATTTCTTGACTAATTGTTTCAACACGTTCTTTATAAAACAGCCCTTTATCTTTTATTTTGAGCTGAGCAATAAAAAGGTTCGCAAGCATCACTGCCGTATCAAGCCTGTAAAACAGGCAAACAATTTTGGGAAGAGAACCAAAAATATGCTCATTTTTATACCCGGCCTTAAACTCATTCCAATTCACTTCGTTCACTTCCGCTACTCTCATCAGTTCGAGAAGCGGATGACCAATGAGAGCATTGTCCCAGTCAACGATCGCCTGAATTTCTCCGCTCTGACCAATTATATTGACAGACCGAATATCCATATGAAGCAACCTCTTTACCTGTTCACCCTCCTTTAAAATCGCTTCAATTTCTTCTATTTTTGGAAATTGAATACGTAAAGAAGTAATTTCGTTAAATGATTGCAGTCTTTTAACGAGGCGCTCTGCTATATGCTTTTCTGTCGACTTTCCGTTTTCATTTTCATAATGTAGACCTTCAATTTGCATATGGTGAAGCTTATTCGTTAATTCTCCAATTTCGTAAGAAGAAATCCGAGTGGGGTCAGTGGCTATATAATCTGAAATTAAAAAATCAATTTCCTCAGAAAGATGCAATCCATGAACGGCTGGCACAGGAATTCCTTGAGAATGACAAAACTTAGAAAGCTTTGCTTCCTTTTGTAATGAAAGGCGACTGCTAAATACATTTTCATTTATATTAACAACTTCACGCTCCCATGGTACACGAAAAGCGAAAGAACCTCTTTCCGAATCACCTCGAAATACAACGTTTTGGACGCCGCTTCCTACTACCTCTAAGCCTTTAATACCCAACTCTTTATATTCTCTCGTTAATATGCTTTGTAATTTTGTTCTTAACTCTTCTGTTCTTAACGCTATATTCAGCATTTCATGTCCTCCTGGTTCAGAGACTTCTCTGTTAAGGCAAGAAAATCTTTTATATCTTGTAAAACAATTTGCATTGCTTTCTCCCAGAATTCTTGTTTTGTTACATCAAAACCAAGATGGTGAAAAGCTAGTTGCTCAGCGGTCATTCTGCCAGTATCTCGAAGCAAATGTATATATTTCTCCTCAAATGAATGTCCTTCTTGGAGGGCATTTGCATAGATTCCTTGGCTGAACAAAAAGCCAAATGTGTACGGGAAATTATAAAAAGGTTTATCTGTGAAATAGAAATGACGATTCCAAACCCACGAAAAATCATGATAAGAAGCAAGAGAATCATTGAACGCATACTGCTGTGCTTTCTGCATCAAATGGTTCAATTCATCGACTCCTACAACCCGCTTTTTTCGGATTTCATAAAAGTCTTTTCAAATATAAAATGTCCTTGAACTCCTATTAAATAACTCAAGGCAGATTGTATTTTTGCCTCTAGAAGGAGCAGTTTTTCATGTTCGTTTGAAGTCTCTTGAATGACCTTATTTAAAATAATCGTTTCAGCAAACGTAGAAGCTGTTTCACTAACAGCCATCGTATACTGCTGTGCAAATGGCGGAACATCATTTGAAATAATTCCTTGATGAAAAGAATACCCTAATTCATGGGCAAGTATAGCGAGATTATTATGTGTTCCTTGGAAATTCATGAAGATGCGCGATTGCTTTGTTAGCGGAAATCTAGTTGAGAATCCCCTACTTGCCTTTGTATTTCTGTTTTCAGAGTCAATCCAGCATTCCTGAAACGCTCTTTCTGTATAATCCGCTAATTTAGGGCTAAAAGAGTGAAACCCGGTAAGGATTATGTCAGCAGCCTCTTCATATGTATAAGTCTTGGTTACTTTGCCTATAGGCGTATATATGTCGAACCAATTCATTTTTTCTAATCCTAATAAACGTGCCTTTCTTTTTAAATATGAAGTTATGATAGGCTTACTTTGATTGACAGCTTCCCACATAGAATCGAGTGTTGTTTGTGACATTCTATTGTAACGAAGTGGCTCTGTTAAAATGGAATCTGAAGCTAACCCCCGGTGTTTATACACTTGTAATCGAAAACCAGCGATGTTATTTAGAGCTGCTGCGCATGTCTCAGCTACTTGTTCACTTGCATGATGTAAAGAATTTACGAGATTCGTTCTAGTATACCGATTGATAGATGAATGTAATAGATTATAAGCTTGTCCAAAACTAAGGTATTTCTTTTGTCCTTCTTCCTCTAGACAATCTTCGTTTTTCCGGTGACAGAGTTATATAAATTGACCCATGCATGATAGCCATTAATAGAAAGATCATGGATCAACTTTTCTTGTGCTACTGGTAATGTTCCTTTCGCTTTTTCTCTTTTTTCTTGAAGTGGATAAGCAATCGGTTTTATTTGCTCCAACTGCAATAGCTGCGCCCAAATATCGTCTGGTATATGTACCAATGTTTGTTCAAAATCGTTTATGACGATCTCAAATTGTGATGAAATATCCCTTACTTTTCCACTTAAGATAATAGCCTTCTCATCTTCAACATTTTCTGATTCCAAACATCCCACAAAGTGGGTTGCCTCAAGCAAGCGAGCAGATAACTCTTGGATTCGATTCATTTGTTCGATCCACTCATCGTTTCCACTTATTGATTTCAGTTCCTTCATTTCTATTGTTATCGCTGCTTCTTTGGAAATATCCCCCTCTAATTTCAGAAGAAATTGTTTAAATTCAGAAGACTCACTTCCTCCAGAAAAAATCTCCTCCAAGCTCCAACGCTGTTTTAAAACCTTACGCAATACATTCGCCTCCTAAGAAAAATTCCGTTTCTACCCATAGTTATCCATATTATACCGTGAAATGTTAGTAAATTCAGAAAAAAGGAAGAAGCGCCTCTCTATACGCTTCTTCCTTTTCCATGTTTTTGTTTTCCATTGTTTTAACCATTGCATGTGGCAGAAATAGGTCCTGACTGCTGCTATGCGCGGCCAGATTCTCTCGCCCACCTAAAAAGAAAAAGGTTTTTAAACCGGGTTTTCAATTTGTGCTTATACAAATATCATTTACTAATCGGTGCATTCTCTACCTGTAAATAATCCGTGCTTTCCACTTCGTCTTCGTCATCCAAGTCGACAACAGGTAAAGCAGTATGAACCGCCCAGTAATAGCTAATCAAGGAAACAATACTAACCGCTATCAAATCTGTTGAATTAGTTAAATACCCCTTTCCCTCGCCAAACATACCGAAGTATGACACAACCATTATGGCAATGTAATAAAAAACGAGCCATAATGATGATTTGATTTGCTGTGCAAAAGACACTTGTGAAGTTGGTACCCATTTTTTGCAACATAGATAGATGACAAACATGATAACTTGTGAAGATAATAGCCAAGAAAGCGTTTGCCAACCAGACCAGTACACGATTAATGAAGCAATGATAAATGAAAGAGGCCCGACGATTGACATTCTTTTTACTAAAAATGGACGATTTAGCTCAGGAGTCCGTTTTCTAAGCGCCGCCGCTGTAATCGGTGCAAGGGCATAACTTAATACAAGCGCTGCAGAAACAACATTAATTAATGCTTCCCATGAAGGAAACGGTAATGTCCAGAAAATAGAAAGAGCAAAAGTAAGCCAAAGAGCAGGTCTTGGTATGCCTGATTTTTCATCAACTTTAGAAAATACTTTAAATAAGGTTCCGCCTTGAGCCCAGCCATATATAACGCGAGGAGTAGCTGACATATAAATATTCCCCGCTCCGCTCGGTGATATAATGGCATCAGAAACGATAAAGTAGGCCATCCAGCCCAGTCCTAATAGAACGGAAATATCTTTAAATGGTAAACTGAATTCCTTACTAATTCCCGCCCAGCCTTGGCTAAGCATTTCAGTTGGAATACTTCCAATAAAAGCAACTTGCAGGAGAACATAAACAATCAGTGAAGAGATTACAGACAAAACAAGAGCAATTGGTATCGTTCTTTGCGGGTTTTTCACTTCACTTGCAACTGATACAATAGGTGTCAGTCCTAAATAAGCAAAAATAACACCACCGGCAGAGATCGCTGCTTGTACACCCGAAAATCCAAATGGCGCGAAACCAGCACTTGAAAAATTATCGCCATTTAAATACAGTAACAATACAATAATTGTTAACACTGGTACAAAAAATTTAAAAATAGTTATGATTAAATTTGACTTCGCAAATGTTTTTACACTCCAATAATTTAATAAAAAGAAAATGACGAGCAGTCCAAATTGCATAAGCCAGCCGCTTATAGTCGGCAAAGTAGAATTTTCTTGAGTCAGACTCGGCCACCAAGCTGCTGCATATTGCCTAGCCGCTTCTACTTCAATTGCGATTAAGCTTGAAAATGCAATAAGAGTAATGAATCCTAATAAATAGCCAAGTATCGGACCATGAGAATATGCAGGATAGCGAACAATTCCTCCAGCTCGCGGAAGTGCTGCCCCAAGTTCGCAATATACAAGTCCTAATAAGAAAATAGCAATTCCACCAATGACCCATGAAATAATTCCGGCCGGACCTGCTATTCCGGCAACATGGCTAGCAGCGAACAACCAGCCCGATCCAAACATAGAACCAAAACCGATAAAGGCTAAATCCAATAATGATATTTCTCTTTTAAATTTGCCTTTGTTAGACATCCCCTAACCTCTCCTCTTTTGTTTTATTTTTTCATAATATTCAGTTTTTTTCAGGGAGACTATTGCCATTCTTTCATAATTTTCTAGAAGGACAATATAGATTTCCCTTAAAAGTTTAATATATAGAATACCCTAACTCACTTTCTCTCTTTGTTTTAAATATTACATGTGGCAGGAAAAAGCACTGACCGCTGCTATGCATGGCCAGATGCTCTCGCCCACCCTAAAAAGAAAGAGGTTTTATGTCAGCTTCCAATTTTCATTTCAAGTTCACCCAAATGCTCTTCACTTCTGTATAATTGTCAAGTGCATAAGAGCCCATTTCACGCCCAATACCTGATTGTTTATAACCACCGAACGGCGCTGCAGCGTCTTCTAAGTTGTAATCATTAATCCATACTGTACCAGCTTTTAAGCGATTCGCTACTTTATGTGCAGTTTTAACATTTTCTGTCCATACACCTGCAGCGAGTCCAAATGGCGTGTTATTCGCTCTTTCAATCACTTCTTCCACCGTATCGAACGGCAAAACTGCGACTACTGGACCAAATATTTCTTCTTTAGCGATTGTCATATCATCTGTAACATCAGCAAAAATAGTTGGCCTGACGAAGTACCCTTTCTCAAACGCCTTCGCACCGCCAGCTGCAATTCTTGCTCCTTCTTCTTTTCCTTTTTCGATATAACGTAACACGCGCTCTTGTTGCTTTTTCGAAACAAGCGGTCCCATTTCCGTACCTTTTTCCATTCCTGCACCAAGTTTTACATTGTTCGCAAGTTTCGCTAATTCTTCCACCACTTTTTCATAATGCTTTCGATGGACGAACACGCGGGATCCTGCACTGCAGTTTTGACCATGATTGTACATAATACCGTTAAAAGCACCAGTAATTGCCTCTTCTATATTTGCATCTTCTAAAATAATATTTGGTGATTTTCCTCCAAGCTCTAACGTCACATGTTTAATTGTGTCAGCTGCTTGGCGCATAATATACTTACCAGTATCAGTCGAACCTGTAAAAGCGACTTTTTCAATATCATGATGATTCACAATTGCTGCCCCTGCTGTTTGACCAAATCCAGGAACGAAATTCACAACGCCGTCTGGGAAGCCAGCTTCTTTAAAAAGCTGTGCTGTATATAACAGAGATAACGGTGTTTGCTCAGCAGGTTTTAAGACGATTGTACATCCTGTTGCAAGTGCTGCCCCCATTTTCCACGCAGCCATCACTAACGGATAGTTCCATGGAATAATTTGGCCGACAACCCCAATCGGTTCGTGGCGTGTATAGTTTAAATAGTCCTTTGAAATCGGCGTTGTTTGACCAAGTATTTTCGTTGCCCAACCAGCATAATAACGGTAATGCTCTACCGTTGCTGGAATATCGTCCTCTAATGCTACTTGATATGATTTTCCATTATCAAGCGCTTCTAATTGCGCTAATTCTTCTTTATGCTCGTCAATTAAATCAGCCAACTTGTAAATTAAATGTGCTCTTTCAGCCGCACTCAGTTCAGGCCACGTCCCTTTTTCAAATGCCCGGCGTGCAGCCTTCACTGCTAAATCAACATCTTCTTCCCCGGCCTCACTTACGAAAGCAAGCACTTCTTCTATTGCTGGATTATACGTTTCAAACTTTTTACCGCTTATCGATGGTACAAATTTCCCATCGATAAATAGTTCAATATTTCCTTCTAAAAAAGCTTTTACCCTCGGCTTTAATTCGATTTGTGCAGTTAACATATTCCTCTCCCCTTCACATTTTATATCCTGCTATTTGCGGTACGAGAAACCAAAAGAAAATCTGCAATTAACCATAAATGGGGGTGGCTCCCCCTTATGGATGGATTTTTCACTTCAGACACGTTGTGCAGTTAAACTTGATAAAATGTCCTTAAGCTTTTGATCTTCCTCAAGTGTCAATCCTAAACGAGGATAGCGAGAAGGCCCTCCTGCCTGTCCATTTAATTCCATCGCACGTTTTACAATTTGCACGTATTTTCCTGATCCTTCAAGGAATGTACAAAGCGGTAAAATACGATCATTAATTTCCCAAGCTTCTTTTAACTCACCGTTTTGGAAGTGATTGAACATTTGTGTAACAAGCTTTGGCACAATATTCCCTGCAACAGAAATCCAGCCTGTTGCTCCGACTAAATAAGACTCCATAACTAAATCTTCTGAACCGCAGAAAACTTCAATGTCCCCTTTACCGTGTCTAACAAGATCTCTCGCTTTGCGGATATCACCACTTGATTCTTTAATGTGAGTCACTCTTTCACATTCTTTGCCGATTTTCAGCATCAACTCTGTACTCATATCAACGCCTGATGTAAACGGATTGTTGTACAGCATAATCGGTACATTTACTGCATTTGATACTTCTTTAAAGTGGAAATAAATCTCCTCTTCTTTCGGTTTGCAGTAGTAAGAATTAATGATGAGCGCACAATCTGCACCATGTGCTTCCGCCTGTTTCGTATATTCAATCGTTTCTTTTGTTGTTTCAGCTGCTGTTCCTACAATAACAGGAATACGGCCATTCACTTCTTTTAATACAGTTTCAACCATTTGGAACTTTTCTTCTTTTGATAGACTTACAAACTCTCCAGTACTTCCGTTAATTACAATACCTGCAACGCCTTGATCGACGAAGTAGTTCACATTATTTTTCACACCGCCCCAGTCAATCTCCTGCGCCTCATTCATTGGTGTAATTAATACTGGATAAGCTCCTCTAATTGTTGTCATTTCTATTTCCCCCTTAATATTTTTTACTGTATATACAAGTTAAAAAACGACATAAAAAGCACTTTCTTTAGGTGGGCGAGAGCATCTGGCCTCGCATAGAAACGGTCAGGGCCTTTGCCTACCACATGCAACATTTAAGACAAAAAGTGAAAGCCCGTAGCGGTCATGCTGTATTTTACATAGCAGCGACTTATATGCCGAAAAATAAAAATGTATATATAGCAGGCATAATAACCTTACATAAATTAGACAATGTTTTTTAGTAATCTACAAATCTCGCATAAACAGTTCCATTTTCATTATTTCAGTAAAAATCCAGCAGGTAACGGATCTGTCGGATCTAATACGAACATTTGCATCCCTGTAATAAAACCACGGCTTCTTAATGTAAATTTGTATCCATTCTCTGTTTGTTTGGCTACTTGTACTGTCAAAGTACTACCGAAAATACTTTCATTTACAAATGGCGGTTCCATGTACAATCTTCCTTTAGAAAGTAAACTTGTATAGCACGCCTTTGTCGATTCAAAGCCAGGAGAGCGAACAATATACTGGTCTTCACGAAACGTGATTGTTTTAATTCGCCCCTCTTTTACATGCGAATCATCCATTAAAATGATACCTCTCACTGGAAATTTCGACTCAAGAGCTTGATACATCCTTTGTCCCCATCTCTTCAATTCAGACAGTTCCTCAACACGAATCTCTGCAGTAATATCGTCTTTTTCAAACACTGCATATAATTGATCGGCTTGTACGAGGGAGAACTGTGTATTGACATTCGAATGAGACAATGGAATGTTTGTTTCCACTACTTGACACGGTTCACTTTCTATCACCACTGAAACCACTTCATCATTCTCTATCAAAGCTGTAACGGAAATCACACCTCTGAGCGTTTCGATTTTATATTCATTTGACGCTCTCGGCTGCAAATGACCGCACTCCAATAAAGCTGTAATGACAGCAACAATGCCGCCGTAATGAATCGGAACCGTTCCTTCATGATTTAAAAATAGTACTGCGGCATCTGCTTCTTCGCTAATCGCCCGTACAACAAGACAGCCATTCAACCCAGCAAACCCGCGCGGTTCATTCAATAAAAGATAGATGTCATCTGCAAATACATGCATAAACTGCTCATTTAACTGCTCCAAATTTTGATAATGAATGAATGGCACATCTTTAATAACACGAAACGCTTCTCCAGCTACGTGTACATCTGTCGTTGAATACGTCTTCTGAATTTTCATTTCACGTCCTCCGTTTCATGTTCCATTGGCGGAATGAGCAGAAAGCCTTCTTTAAGTGGATCTTTCTCATTATAGAAGAATCGGTGCATTCCCATTAACCAAGCGGATCCTGTAATTTGGGTTACAACAGCCTCAACCCCTTCCACATCCGCCGTTTCCAATACGCGCCCTCTAAATAAGGAACCGACAATGCTTTCATGAACAAATTCTTCGCCAATTGAAATTTCTTGATTCGCATATAGGACAGCCAATTTCGCAGAGGTACCCGTTCCGCATGGAGAACGGTCGATTCCTCCTGGAGGAACAATCACTGTGTTTTTCACATCCGCTTCCTCATGAGTTGGTTCCGTGAAAAACTCCACATGAGTTAGCCCTTTAATAAACGAATATTGCGGATGAACGATTTCAACTTTTTCATTAATGATGTTCCTAATATTGATTGCTGTTTCAATTATGTGAGAAGCATTTTCTGGAATTAACTCCAATCCAACCGATTTCGCCTCAATGATTGCGTAGAAATTCCCTCCATACGCAATATCGGCATCTATACGCCCGGTTCCCTCGACATCAACGGAAATGCTTTTTAAAAGAAACGATGGGATATTGCAAAAAGATACTTCTTTTGCTTTTCCATTTTCTATTGAAATATCCACTTCAACGAGTCCAGCAGGCGTATCTAACTTTAAGGAAGTAACGGGCTCCTGAATAGGAATCAATCCAGACTCAACTAGAGCTGTACAAACACCAATCGTGTCATGTCCACACATCGGTAAATATCCACCTGTCTCTATGTAAATCACGCCAATATCTGCTTCTGGATGGCAAGGATCCGTCAATAAAGCACCAGACATGACATCATGGCCGCGCGGTTCATTCATTAACAGTTTGCGAATCCAATCATATTCTTTTTTCATATGGAGCATTTTTTCTGACATTGTTTCCCCAACTAGTTTTG
Source organism: Bacillus sp. JJ864 (assembly GCF_036963045.1). Lineage (NCBI taxonomy): Bacteria > Bacillati > Bacillota > Bacilli > Caryophanales > Bacillaceae > Bacillus > Bacillus sp. JJ864. The sequence goes on from NZ_JBALLY010000029.1 coordinate 57,928, forward strand.
GAAGTCCGCTAATTAATGTTCTCGTCGGATTCCCGCCTGTATGTGTATCAATTGTTGTAAAGACTCTTTGTGCCCTCATCTGCTCAACATCCTTTCTGTAAATCGGTTAAAGCTAAGCGGATCAACGGGAATAGACGTTTCTTTTTCGTTAATGAGTTCTTCTACTATTTTCCCTGTTACTGCTGCGAGGCTAATGCCGTCCCCTTCATGGCCCGCCGCAATATAATAATTTGGAATTGTATCCACGCGTGAAACAATTGGCAAATGGTCCTCCGTCCATGGACGCAACCCTGCATATGAGCGAATTACCATCATATCCGCCATTTTCGGATAAAACCGGATTGCCCGGTTCGCAATACATTTAATGACTTCATTGTTTACTGCCGTATGAAAACCAACAAACTCTCTGCTGCTGCCAATTAAAAAGTTTTGACTTTCTGTTGGTTCAAAGACAAGAGCGACTCCGTATTTCTCAGTTAGTGGATCAACAATGCGCTTTCCGCCAAACTTAGAAATTAAGTAGCCAAACTCCATTACTTTCCGAGATCCTACATGCTGCTGCCTCGAAGCAACGATAATATGTCCTTTTCTCGGTTCAATTGGTATTGACAGATCGAGCATCTTTCCTATTCTAGGTGCCCAGACTCCTGCCGCATTGACGACATGATCCGCAGTAAAAACTCCGTTTGTCGTTTCTACAATAAACGAACCACTTTCTTCTTTTTTCATTTGCTTTACTTCTGTATGTTTGAAAGCTTTAGCTCCCAGTTTTTTCGCTTCCTCCAAAAGGGAAAAAGCTAAAAGATAAGGGTTCACTGTGGAATCAGTGGCACATTCTAGCCCCCCTAATAAATCATCTGCAAAAAAGGGAGACTCCTGCCGAATATCCTGCCGGTCAAGCATTCGAAATGGTAAACCAGCGGCTTTTTGACGATTTACCCATTTTTGCGCCGCTTCCATCTCCTCATCTGATTCACAAACGAGGATGCTTCCCGGAGCACGATATTCAAATGAATGCTCTAATTCTCTACTTAGTTCATCCACTAAATTTTGACTAAACAACGACATTTGACTATCAAAACCCGGATCTTTATCAATCGCCAAAATATTGCCGTCACATCGTGAAGACGTGCCACTAACAAATTCTCCTTTTTCAATTATCGTTACGTCTCTTCCATATTTAGAAGCATAATAAGCAATCGAACAACCAATAATTCCCCCGCCAATGACTAACACGTCACAATGTTTCACATGACATTCCTCCTCTCGATGAAATGGCTTCATTACCTAAAAATGCAATTCGTGTGCCAATTAGCATAAAACTTTCAAAATGAATCATTATTTCTTCCCGCGCTGATGGAAATTTCACTTTATCCCGCTTTAACGGGCAGTAAAACCCCGCCTCAAGACGAAAAGAAAAGTGCGAAAGATAATATGGGGTAACTCCCCGTAAAAGTTCGATTGGACGGGCTAACCATCAGTGGGGGATGAAAAAACTCCCCCACTGATGGAAGTTTCACTTTATCGCAAAACATTTTAAATTTTTTGTAAATAAGTGTATAATTTCCTTTACAGTGTTAATATTTTTTTACAGTATGGGAGGGGATCATTATGTTTTCATTGCCGTCAGTAAAAGAAATAATAAAACAATATCTAATAGATACATCATTCAATAAACAGCAGGTCGAACAGAAAAACGGAGAATTTTATTATCGTTCAACACCAAAAACACCTGAGTTTCCATGCAAAGTCGTATACGAGAATGATTTATTATTCACCTTGCTTCAGGCGTTTAGTCATCATTCTACAGCTATTATTCTTGATACAAACAAACATCCAGTAGGCTGTATAACATCTGCTCAAGTCATTCATTTTCTTCATAACTCTTACAATCAATTAAAAGCTTTTTATGAAACTGTCATTCAAACGACAGATTCTTCTGTCACGGTCATTGATAATAACGAGCGTGTTTGTACATGGACAGAAGGAGCAGAAAAAATATTCTCAGTCAAACGGCAAGATATAATCGGCCGACCAATTACGGATTTCTTTGATTACAAAAATCTAGAAATCTTGCAATCTCTACATAAAGGGAGACACATTATAGGACAGCACCATCAGCCTCAGTCTGACTTATTTGTCTTAATTAACTCTAATCCGGTTTATTTTAACGATCAGATTATCGGTGCAGTCGTTTCAGAAACAGATATTACAAATCAAGTTGTACTGAATGAGAAATTATTTAATATGTCCAATGAAGTACACCGTCTAGAACAAGAAGTAGCAAAATATAAGGATTCATCCGATCCTTTTCATTCCATTAAAGGAAAAAGTGCCGCCCTGCAAAGAACAGTAGATTTAGCCAAAAGAGTATGTTCTGTAAAATCTACTGTTCTCATATTAGGCGAAAGTGGTGTCGGAAAAGAGGTGTTTGCCAAAGCGATTCATGAAGCAAGCGAGGAACCGAAAGCTCCTTTTATTTCGATTAACTGCGGTGCGATACCGGCATCTTTATTTGAAAGTGAGCTATTCGGATATGAACGGGGCGCCTTCTCTGGTGCTGATAGTAAAGGAAAAAAAGGAAAAATAGAACTCGCAAAAAGTGGGACATTGTTTCTTGATGAAATAGGTGAAATGCCGCTCGAAATGCAAGTAAAACTTCTACGCGTGCTGCAGGAGCGGAAATATTACCGGGTTGGCGGAGAAAAAGAAATCAACATCGACTTCCGTATCATCGCTGCCACAAATCGTGATTTACAAGAATTAATGAAACAAGGACAGTTCCGCGAAGATTTATATTACCGGTTAAATGTAGTTAGTTTGCATATTCCTCCTTTAAGAGAGCGGCAAGAAGATATTATTGAATTAACTCATCATTTTTTACATGATTTTTCTTCGAGTTATCAGCGGCCAATTCATGAATTCCCGCCAGAAGTTATGCATGAACTGCTTCGTTATGATTGGCCCGGTAATATTCGCGAACTGCGTAATAGCATAGAGCGGCTTATCGTATTCGCAACAGATGGTGTAATAAAACGAGAGTATTTACCCTTCCATACAAAAAATATTAGCTTTGAAGATACAGTGCAGTCTGCAAATCATGTCCTGCTAGAAAATGATTGCACCATCTTACCATTGCAAGAAGAAATGGATCAACACGAGAAAATGGTAATTGAAAGAGCGTTACATATTTTAGATGGAAATAAATTAGAGTGTGCAAAACAACTTGGTATTACAAGAGCAACTTTATATAACCGCTTAAAGCGGCTTGGCTTAAATTAATCCTCTTCCTCCTCTATATTGGCACATTTTTTGCATAATATTTTGATGAACAACTATGGAGGAGGAATTCAAATGGGGAACAAAGATAACATTGTAATTTGCCGTTGTGAAGAAGTTACTTACGGACAACTTCATGAAACAGCAAATCAACATAAATGCACAGCAAGAGAATTAAAATTAAGAACAAGAGCAGGAATGGGCTTTTGTGGAGGCCGCACTTGTAGAATTGCATTAGATAACATTATTGAAAGCGTCATTCCTAATATATCACCTAGTGAAATTCCTTTAAAATATCAGCCGCCAATTCGGCCAGTAACATTTGGAACAGTAGGTGAAAAACAATGACTAGAATTATGAATCATCCCGTTTTAGGGAATTTAAATGCTAGAGAACGCATTTCTTTTCAATTTGATGGAATGGAATATGAAGCGTATGAAAATGAAACGATTGCCGCTGCTCTTTTAGCAAATGGAGTAAGAAAACTACGCGTTCACGAAGATACCGGAACACCTAGAGGAATTTATTGCAACATCGGTCACTGCTTAGAATGCCGTGTAACTGTCAATCAGCAACCAAACGTAAGAGCTTGCTTAACAGCCGTCGAAAAAGATATGGTCGTTGAAAGCGGAAAACAGCATCCGAATATTGTAAGAAGGATGGTGGAAAAGCGATGATTGATGTAATTGTAATTGGAGCAGGTCCAGCCGGATTAGCAGGAGCTATTGCTTGTGCAGAATTTGGTCTCAAAGTGACCGTTATTGATGAATTTATAAAGCCAGGCGGCAGATTACTCGGACAACTTCATCAAGAGCCTTCTGGTGAGTGGTGGAATGGAATTGAAGAATCGAAACGCCTTTATCAAAAAGCACAGCAATTAGCGGTCGATATTCGTTGCGGCGTATGTGTTTACAACTTAACGAAAGAACATAACCTATGGAATGTGCATACGAGTATCGGTACACTAGAAGCACCATTTGTACTAGTAGCTACCGGAGCCGCTGAGTACCCTATCCCGCTGCCGGGCTGGACCCTTCCTGGTGTCATGTCAATCGGCGCAGCGCAAGTCATGACAAATGTTCACCGCGTCCAAGTCGGCAAAAAAGGAGTTATTATCGGAGCGAATATTTTATCATTTGCGATTTTAAATGAATTACAACTAGCTGGTATAACAGTTGATCGGATTGTCCTTCCGGAAAAAAGTGTCCTTAGTAAACAAGCTGGTGACCCTGAAGCTGTCATGAAATCACTCTTACATGCATCACATCTCGCTCCATCGTCGCTGTTACGCATGGGAAGCCGTTTCATGAAAAGTGACTGGATGAGAAAAATCGGCTTAAACTTTTATCCGAAAAACGGCATGAAAGTAAATGGTACGCCTCTCCAACTTCGGAAAGCAGCACTTGAAATTATCGGTAAGGATCAAGTGGAAGGGGTACGTATCGCTGATATTGATGCAAACGGCAATATTATTCAGGGATCTGAAACGATTTACAATGCAGATTTCGTCTGCATTGCAGGCGGCTTATATCCGCTAGCAGAGCTTGCTGCTGTTGCCGGATGCCCGTTTCAATACATTCCTGAACTTGGCGGCCACGTTCCTCACCATGCAGAGACGATGGAAACGCCTCTTGATGGGCTATTTATCGCTGGTAATATTACCGGCATCGAAAGCGGAAAAATTGCCATGGCCCAAGGAACAACCGCAGGAGTATCAATTGCCAAACATGCTGGAAAGGGACTCGGCACAATTGATCAGAAACTACAACAAGCAGTGCAGTATGTCCGCACTGTTCGCAAACAAGCTGCGATTCAATTCAATCCTGAAATTGATAATGGCAGAAACAAAATGTACGAACTCTGGGATCGTCTCTATTCAAATAACAAAGCCTCTAAAAAAATTGTGTAATACAATAAGAAATCCCGCCAGACTTTGTTCTGACGGGATTTCTTATTTATGCTTCTATCGTTACGCTGCAGTTACTGAAGAATGTTTTAACTTTCGCTTATTCTTTTTCTTGTGCAACCACATATATGTACCCGTGAACATTAAGATTGATGGTGTAAGACCAGCAATAACATATAAAACTTTTGTAAATAAACCACCAAACGTTCCTGTATGTAAAGGTTTAAGCCATGTCTGATACGTCAGTCCATCATCCACCTTTGGATCTAGTTTAGCCAACACTTTCCCGCTATACTGGTCAATCCATATTTTCACATTCCCATTCCCTGGATCATATGGACGACTCAAACGAATTTCCACAGCACCCTCTACTTTTCCTTTTTTCGCTTTCGCTGGCATCCTTACTTGCGTAATAGTCCCTTGAGGAACCGTCTTTTCAGCTTCACTTAACAAGTGATCAAGAGGGAGTTTTTCTCCTGAAAGAGGCTTAGAAATAAGTTTCTCCTTCGATGGCATTACACTAGTTTTCGCTCCGATCCACCCAAAAATTGTCTTATCGTATGCAAAAAGTGCACCTGTTAATGAAACCACTAATAAAAATGGCATAGCAATGATTCCAATGACTTTATGTATATCATACTGTTTTACATATGTATTCTTATTGCGCCGTATAACAAAACCACGTGCCCATTTTTTAATTCCAGGCCACCATAAATACAATCCAGATAAACTAATAAAAAAGAAAATAAATCCAATAATACCGACAATTTCTTTACCGTTAAAATCTTTAAAAAGTAAATGATAATGAAGTTCTTTTACTTGATTAAAAAACGACTTTTCCCCTAAATCTCCATTTATGTTACCAGTGCCTGGATCAACGTATACAGATTTCGTCCCTTTACCTTCTTTCAGATTAAACAAATAAATACCTTGAGAATGTGGATCATCTGGCGTATACACACGCTGAATTTCTCCCTTTGGGTATGCACTTGTTACCGTTTGCAAAGCTTTCTGATATGTAACCGGTTGTCCCTCAGTTATTTTGTATAAATCAGGATAAATCATACGATTTAATTCGTTATCAAAAACAAGCAAACTGCCAGTCAATCCAATTAGCACAATAAATATCCCCGCTATCATACTAAGGTATAAATGAACCTTCCTAACCAAACTACGAACCTTCATACAAGTCCCCCTTAATGAAATGAAAAATCAAATTAATATTAAAGATAATGATTATCAATGTCAATACATTGAGGGAATATATATAAATCCTAGTTAAAAAACCGACATAACAACCCTTTTTTAGGTGGGCGAGAGCGTCTGGCCATGCGTAGAAGCGGTCAGGGCCTTTTTCTGCCACATGCGAAGCTCAAACAAAGGGAGAAAGCGAGTGCAGAATCTTTTTTTCTGCATAGCAGCAATCTATATGTCGAAAAATTAAAATGGATTCATATAAAGTGAAACTTCCATCAGTGGGGTTCTTCTTCATCCCCACTGATGAAAAGCTCTCATCAATCGGGCTTTTACGGGCAGTTGTCCCCCACCTATCCTCTTTAGAAAAGCGGGATAAAATGTCCTCACCGTCTTCAATATAAAAAGACTAAGCAGCCATCATGCTTAGTCTTCTCCCTATAAGTTGTATGTAGAAATATATACTTTGTTTTATTATTCCTGAATAAAATATAACACTCTAATCTAAATGTACGGTGCAATTATATAATTCTGAATCCCAAGCATTCTCTAATTTAATCAGTTTCGTTAAAGACGTATTTTTTGGAGATTCCGCCATATGTAAATGAGGCACTAATTCTTTTAGAAGATGTCTAATAAATGCGCCATGACTAACAATTAATATATTCTTATTTCCATGTTTAGATACAACTTCTTCAATGACTGAAAGACCTCTCGCTATAACATTATCAGCACTTTCAATTCCTAAATCCAGCTCTCTCCAATTCTTGCCCCACTTTACAATTCTTTCTTCTTCCGTTGTCCCTTCAATCTGTCCTCCGCCTGCTTCACGCAGTCTAGGTTCCAAATAAAGGGGGATATTCGGAAGTTTTTCTCCAATAATCTCAGCAGTTTGCTTTGCTCTTAATAGATCACTAGTATATATGAAATCCCAATTCTCTTTACACAAACATTTCAGAAATAGAAATACTGTTGGCAGCTAGAAATAATATTCCTACCACAAGTCCCGTTAACAATCCTTTTCCATTTAGCGTGAATGATATTATAGGAGAAAATGCAACCAGTAGCAGCATAATAACAGTAAGCAGTATCATACTCGGATTCTTTTTTATGTGAAATTCCATTTCCATCACCTCTTAACCATATTATGCCATTAATTATTGGTGAATTCAGAAAAAAAGAAGCGCCCTACTATACGCTTCTTTCCTTCCATTCTCTCGCTAACATACTATACACCGCAATGTCATGAAAATGATCATATAACCATTCTCCATCACGCATCATTCCATCTAAGTGAAAGCCGAGTCGTTCCGGAATGGCACGGCTCTTTACATTTTCTGCTCCGCAATGAATTTCAACTTTATTTAAATTTAACTCTTCAAAAGCATAACGGAGCGCAGCCTCTACGCTTCGCGTCATAATTCCTTTTCCGCTTGCTTCTTCCGCAAGGTAATACCCAAGACTTGCCGCTTTCTTTCCCCAATTCACCGGATGAATACCAACCATCCCAACGAGCTTCTCTTTATAGCGTATCCCTGCTTCAAAACCATTTCCATCTGCGAATTGATGCAGCCACATTGGAAAGATTTCATTATATGCTTCCGCCGTTTTCGTGCGGTCGACCCATGGAAGCCACTCTCGTAAATACTCTCGGTTGCTGTCCACTAATTCGTACAGCTCATCTTTATGATGCTTTTCTAGCAATTGTAATTGGATTTCTTCATCGACTCTTAGTGTAAACATTTCTCCCTCTCCTTTTTTTCTAACTATTCTAACATTTTTTTGTTAGAAATTGTTAATAAAAATTAAAGATTTACACTTTATTTTTCATCATCGTCCTCCAAGTGCTTTTCCCCTAAAAAATCATGATAAATCTCTAATTTTTGTTCTGTAAGTTGAATTACACGTTCTAATTGTTTCTTTTGCACTTCTTCTTTTCTTTGCTTAATTTCTTCTAAAATACAACCGTCACTCGCAAACTCCGCAATTTCCTCTAATGACATTCCCGTTTGTTTTAAAGAATATAGAAATTGTAAAAACTGCACATCCCCATCTGTATATTGCCGAATACCGCTATTTCGTTTTGGCGGCGGCACTAATCCTAATTTTTCATAATAACGAAGTGTATGAATGCTCATTCCTGTTAACTCTGCAACTTTGCCAATTGTATACATCATATTTCCTCCTTAATTTCCATAATTTCATTTTACAATCTAGAGTTGACTCTAGGTCAATAATAAAAAAGGCTGTCTAAAAGTTTCATTTTTAGAACAACCTTTTTTATTATTCATATGTGAGCTCAAACCTATCAAAGCTATAATAACCGTTGCACTTCCTCTACGCTTAAACCTGTGAATTTTGAAATATCTTCTATAGGCATTCCGTTTTTATGCATTCCTCGAATTAACTCTTTTCTTTCTTTCTTTCTCTCGTCCCTTTTCCAATCCTTCTTCACGAGCGTGAGCAAGCTTAGCCTGTTCATCCAGTAATAGCTTTTCACGAGCTTCGTAGGCAAGACGGAAGGACGAATCATGACTCATATTCTCCCATTTATCAATTGTTTTTCGTAAGATAGGATCTTGGTTCATCGCAATTCCCTCCAATGTTTGTGTTAAATATTCATCTTCATGTGCAGATAGTAATAACATCCAGCGAACAAACGCATCTTCCCAAGGGTTGATTTTCTCTTCTTTCCACTGTTTGACATGCGAAGTCAATTTTTAAATTAACTAGCCTTTGCTGCACATTTCTTCCCTCCCACTTTTCTTACTGTGCAACCTAATTTTATAAAACTATTCCCTCATCTACAAATCACGTATTACGCAAAATACGTATAAAAATTTTTATTTTTCACATACAAAAAAGACGTGCATCTCTACACGTCTTTTTCATTTCCTTACTTCTTCTCCGCCACTTGTACTTCCTTTACATAAGCAGCTTCAAATTTTTGAATATCACCAGCGCCCATAAAAATAAGTACGCCGTTTTTATGTTTCTTTAATACTTCTGTCGTCATAACTGTAACCAGCTCTGCACCATCAATGCGTTGCTGCAAATCTTGAATTGTTAATTCGCCTTTATTTTCACGTACAGAACCAAAAATATCACATAAATATACTTGATCTGCTTTACGTAAGCTTTCTGCAAATTCATCTAAGAATTTTTGCGTTCTAGAGAATGTATGCGGCTGAAATACTGCTACGATTTCACGTTCTGGGTGTTTTTGACGAGCCGCTTCAATTGTCACGGTAATTTCCGTTGGGTGATGTGCGTAATCGTCAATAATTACTTGCTCACCTACTATCTTTTCGTTGAAACGACGCTTTACACCGCCAAATGTTGTTAACTGCTGTTTCACAACTTCAACATCAATGTTTTCGTAATGACAAAGAGCAATAACTGCCAATGCATTTAGCACACTATGATTGCCGTAACCTGTAATATCGAACGTTCCATAATACGTATTACGAACAAAGACATCAAATCCAGTGCCATCTGTTCTTTTTTGAATGTTACGTGCTTGGAAATCATTATCTTCGCCAAATCCATAGAAAATAACTGGTACTTTCGCATGAATCTTTTGAAGTTCTTCATCATCACCGCACGCAATAATACCTTTCTTCACTTGCAGCGCCATCTCTTGGAACGCACTAAATACATCATTAATGTCTGCAAAATAATCAGGGTGGTCAAAATCAATATTTGTCATAATTGCGTAATCTGGATGATAAGACAAGAAATGACGGCGATATTCACACGCTTCAAATACAAAATACTTACTATCCTCTACTCCAAGTCCTGTTCCATCACCAATTAAACAAGATGTAGGGCTCGCCCCTTGCATCACGTGAGATAACAAACCTGTCGTTGACGTTTTTCCGTGAGCACCCGTTACAGCGACACTCGTATACTTACTCATAAAATCACCTAAAAAGTGATGGTAACGATAAATAGGTAAATTTAATTCTTTTGCATATTCAATTTCCTCATGAGTATCTGGAAATGCATTTCCTGCAATAATCACTTGTCCTTCTTCAACATTCTTCTTATCAAAAGGTAGGATAGAAATCCCACGCTTTTCCAACGCTGTTTGCGTAAAAAAACGTTTGTCTACATCAGAACCTTGAACAGTATGCTTCATGTCATGTAAAATTTGCGCTAAAGCACTCATCCCTGTCCCTTTAATTCCTACAAAATGGTAAACTGTCATCTTAAAGAACCTCCAACATTTCGAACTATTCCAACGGTCTATCTATAAGACAGTATATGATTTTCTTCTTATTTTGGTAATCATCTCGAATTTCTTATAATCACGTCTAAGCTTCCGTATAAGTCCATAACAAACTTATTATAGCAAAAAACAATCCGTTATACTATGATAACAGAAAAACTGATAGGGTCAATTCCCTACCAGTTTATCCATTTATTCCACTATTTGAAATTAACTGTTTCCCATTTAATATTCAGAGAGAAATAAAGAAAATTTGCGGGGTGAAAAGTCCCCGCACTGATGGAAGTTTCACTTTATTCCGCATCTTCTCTTGCTTGTAATTGAACTCGTTCTAAACGCGGGTTTGGACGATATTTACGTCCTGCTTTCGCTTCTGGTTTTCCGTTTAATTCTACGTTATCACCTGTGAAGCCAATGTTCATTTTTAATAGGCTGCTGCCGACACCATAAATATCAACTGGAACATTTTGTTCTTCAAACTCACGAATTCGTTTTTCATCAAAGCCGCCGCTTACTACGATATTCACGTGCTGGAATCCTTCGTCATCTAATGCTTTGCGAAGTGCAAAGATTAGAGATGGATTCACACCGCGCGGATCAAATGTGCCAAGTACTTCTGGATGACGAATGAAGTATTGGTCAATCATCGTGCGTGATGTATCTACACGTACTCCTTTTAGTTCTGACCCGAACTCACGAGCAACACGAAGTGCATCTGTAATTACATCGTTATTGTAATCGATTAGTACGACTAGCTCATCTTCTGGAAACTTTTTATGATATGCTTTTGCCGCTTCTACAACATCACCATTAAACATTTGAATTAAAGCGTGAGGCATTGTTCCCATTCCGCTTTTGCCCCACCATTCATTCATCGCGTGCGTTGCTTGTGCGCTCATACCGCCGATATAAGCAGCATAACCATCACCGGCTTGTTGTGTATAATGATCATCACGATCGCCCATGAAAATAACAGGCTTCTCTTTCTGACCGCTGCGCGCAGCTTGTACAACATTATACACATTTGTTGCCACAGAAGTGCGTCGTCCTAAAATACCATCAATGACACCTTCTAAATAGCCGAAATACTCATACGGTCCGCGAATCGTTAATACCGTTTCAAACGGACTTACTTTATCCCCATCTTTTAAAGAATGAATTTCAAGCTCTTCAGGATGCTCCGCAAATGTTTGTAATAAAGCAAGCACTTCATCTGTTCCACATAATACAGCATGTTCCTTTTGGAAAAATTGCATTGTCACAACACTTTCCGCTCGAAATTCTTTAATAATATCACGAGTTTTTAAGAAATAAACCGCCGAAAACCATCCTTCACCAACGCGCTCATCAAACTTGAACGTCTTATTTGTCAGTCGATTTATTTCACCTTGTAATTTTAGTTCGATTTCTTTCATGTCGCTATACTCCCTACTTTACTATCCAACGTTTTCTCTTAGTATACAGCAAAACTTTTTCTTATACATGTATATCCTGCATCGCAGCAAATTCATCTTCTGTAATAAGGACATCTCTTGGTTTTGTTCCGCGTGCTTCTGAGATAATCCCTTGCGCTTCCATTTCTTCAATAAGACGAGCGGCACGGTTATAACCAATGCGGAACCTTCTCTGTACAGAAGACGTGGACGCTCCCCCTTGTTCTACAACAAATTGACATGCCTCAAAGAACAGCTCATCCTCAGATTCTTGTTGTTCTGTTTTTGCCAATAAGTCTTCTTGCTGGAATAAATAATTTGGCTTCATTTGACGTTTCGCATGCGCAACAGACTTTTCAATTTCTTCATCTGAGACGTATACCCCTTGCACACGAACCGGTTTTGACGTTCCATTCTCTAAAAGTAGCATATCTCCGCGTCCAAGTAACTTCTCAGCTCCGCCAATATCAATGATTGTACGAGAGTCTACTTGCGATGACACTGTAAACGCAATTCGCGTTGGAATATTTGATTTAATTAATCCTGTAATTACATCTACAGATGGACGCTGCGTTGCTACTAATAAATGAATTCCACAAGCTCTTGCTTTTTGAGCAATGCGGCAAATCGCTTCTTCTACATCCCCCGGTGCAACCATCATTAAATCAGCTAACTCATCAATCACAATGACGATATACGGCAACGTTTCGCCTGGAATTTCTTGTTCATTCATAATTGTATTATAACGTGGTAAATCACGCGCACCTGCATGCGCAAACAATTCATAACGGCGTTCCATTTCATCTACTGCCCATTTTAAGGCTGCCGTTGCAGCTTTTACATCCGTAATAACCGGTGCAACAAGGTGCGGTACAGAATTATACGGCGCAAGTTCCACCATCTTCGGATCAATTAACATTAGCTTTACTTCATGCGGCTTCGCCTTATATAAAATACTTGTTAAAATTGCATTAATACATACGCTTTTTCCTGATCCTGTCGATCCGGCAATTAAACCGTGCGGCATTTTTCGAATATCCGTAACAATCGGTGTTCCTGAAATATCAAGACCAAGTGCAACTGTAAGCGGTGACTCACTTTTCGTAAACACTGGGCTTCGTAAAATTTCTCGAAGGAATACAGCTTTGCTTTCTTTATTTGGCACTTCAATTCCAACCGCACTTTTGCCCGGAATTGGCGCTTCAATTCGAATATCACGAGCCGCTAAATTCAGTTTAATATCATCACTTAAGTTCGTAATTTTGTTTACTTTCACACCAGGTTCTGGCTGTACTTCAAAACGAGTAACAGCTGGTCCTTGCGTCACATTCACAACCTTTGCACCAATATGGAAATTATGGAATGTCGTATTTAACAGCTCTTTTTGTTCCTCTAACCACTCAGCATCATTTGTCGCGGGATGACTTGGAATATTTAAAAGTGTTAATGGCGGAAACTCGTATGTTGGCGGCGCTTGTAAAACATTACGAACGTCTTGCACTGTTTCTACAACAACTCGGTGCGTCATTTCTTCTTGCACTTGCTGCTTTTCTACCGGCGGCTCAGTATGTTGTATTTGCTTAGGCCCTGTATGAGCAAGTTGTGACGTCATTGCTACACGACGTTTTTCTTCTAACATCTGTTTATCTTGCTTCAACATCACTACATTAAACGGAACGAAACGTTTCTTCTCACGTTTTGGCTCTTCAATCACCTTTTCTTTTTGCTCCGCTTTCACTTCCGGCTGTTTCCTAACTTGCGTTTCTTTTTCTTCTATTAGTACATTTGCAAAACTATGTACAGCTTGCTGTGTTTGCTCATCAGCTTGCACAAATTCTTCCGTTTGTTCTTGCGTGAAACTTTCTGCTTCTGATACTTCATCAAATTCTGCGGCAACCGACTCTTCTATGTCTAGTGATTCATCCTCCACTTCTGTTTTCTCGGATACTTCAGCTTCAAATGATTCTTCTAGCTCTGCTACAGGTGTTTCCACTTGAATAACAGATTCTTCTACGATTGAAGTTTCTTCTTGCATATCGGAGTCTTCCATTGTTGAAGATGTTTCTACCACTATCTCAAACTCTTTACCTTCTACAGTTGATTCTTCCAGCTCGACAGCTGCCTCTATCTCCAGATGTTCCTCGGCAGTAACGAATTCTGCTACTTCTTCGATTGTTTCACCTTCTAGTAATTCTTCTGTAGTAGGTTTTTCTATCTCCACAGATTCCTCTGCTTCTTCTGTCACTTCTTCCATGGCTAATTCTTCTGCTACTTCACTTATTACTTCTTCCGTATGTTCTTCTAGTGACTCTTCCAGCTCCG
>NZ_JBALLY010000029.1:72359-100249 GCF_036963045.1 Bacillus sp. JJ864
TGACTCTTCCAGCTCCGCAGATTCCTCTGCTTTCTCTGTCACTTCTTCCCTCATTTCAATTGCCTCTTCAATAACAGATTCTTCTACTCTGTCAATCTCTTCAGTCATTGCAAAGCTTGTCTCTACAACAGTAGGTTCTTGTACTTCACTTTCAAATGTATGAATTTGTTGAGTAAAATATTTATTTCGTATGATAACATCTTCAGACATATCCAACTGTTCTTCCTCATGGTTCTGTAACGCCGCTTCATTTTTCTCTAAATCCACAATCGATTTGCTACCTTCTGTTTGCTCTGCACTCGCTTTGGCAATTGTAGGTTCAGCTCCTTGTTCTGTTAATTCATCCTGTGACGAATCAGAACTTATATAGCCATTCTTTTCTAACCACGCATCAACAACTGATTTTCCTTCCATTGATATTTCAATATCTTCTCGTTGGGGCTTACTTTCTTCATTTTCCTTTTTTCTTGATTCGGGACGATTGTATCCAAAAATAGGTGAAACTATTTCTGATGGGCGGAACGGTCTTCGATTAGTTTCAACTTTAGAAGTAGGTTTTATCTTCTCAGTACTTGGTTCCATATATGTCATTTCTTGCACTTCTTCTACTCGTCTTGATTGGCGCCGTTCTCTAATCGGCCTTTCTTGTATAGCGGGCTTTTCTAGACGAGATGATTCCTGCATACTCTCGTCAAATCCATTATCAGGAATTAACGGGAAACGGAAATTACTACCCGAATTTGGTTTGGACGCTTGCAACTCATCTTCTCGTTTATCAGAGTAGTATTTTACACGAGGAATCTGAGAAGTAACCTTTTTCTCTTCAGGTGTTTCTATTGCTTTTAAAGCTGTCGCTTCATTTTCTTCCTCTTTTTTAAAAAGCTTTTTCATCCAATCTAACATGCTTACCACTCTTTCTACTAAATAGTAACACCCTTTATTGTATCAGCATTCAGCAAAAAGTGCAGATGAAATTGCTTTCATTTCATTTACAGAAAAATAAAAATATTATTAAATAAAAACAGCTCCATCTAAGATGGAGCTAAGAAAAAATCACCCTTTACTAACCCGATAACTCTCAACACTATCTGCCACACTTTGCAGTAAAGAACGTAAATAATTCACATCTGATAGTTTTCTGTCTTCTTCTGGATTTGACATAAACCCTAGTTCCAATAAAACCCCTGGTACCTCAGCCCAGTTAAACCCAGACAAATCATCACGAAATTTAATCCCGTTTACTTGTACGTTATCGTTTTCCTTTACTTTATTCACAATGAACTCAGAAGCGGTTAAACTATCTTGATAAATGTTTTTTGTAAAATCATTCTCTTTTGACGGCGTTAACACCGCAAAACCCTTTTCTGCTGCACTTTCCGAACCATCTGCATGAATTCGTAAAAATAAATTCGCATGATGCTCATTAGCAATTGCCGCTCGTTCTTTATTACTCATATTCACATCATGTGTCGTTCTTGTCATAACCACTTCAATGCCTTTTGCTTCTAACATCTCTTTTAATAGAACAGCTGCTTCTAAATTTAGTTCATACTCCCGCTTTTTCGTTACAACTCCTGTTGTTCCATCTGTTACTTTATATTTTTGTTTCGTTGCCCCTGGGCCAATTGGCTCTAATTCCAAATTCGCTTGTCGTTGGTGACCTGGATCAATACATACAATAAACTTTGGTTTTTCTTGAACAGGTGCTTGTGCTGGCTCTTCTTTCACTTGCTCCGCTTTCGGTTCATTGGTTTGTACAGGACTTTCGACATGAGGAGGTTTCTTTTCCTCTTGTTTAGGTGTTGTTTTTACAGTTTCCTTCGTGCATCCTATCATACAAAGTGCGGCTATCATCATTATAGAAATATTTTTTATGTACTTCATATTATCTCCCTATCTATAAACAGAATTTCTTATGTACTCCATGATTTCATCTACATGATTCGCAATACAATCAGGATTCCAGGTGCTCATCCCCCGCTCTGCAGTATACACATGTAAATTTTGTATATCTACAAAAACAGGATTACCAAGGTCCGTATCATATCCAATCACAAACCAGCTTTCTTGCCAATTTCCTTCTCTTTCTCCTATTAATGAATTTCCTTTCTTATCATACCGATAACCAACTTGCCCACCTTCAAATTCTTGTTTATGAAATAGGTAAATTTCTAACGATTGCAATTCAATGTCATGAATACGAGAAGTTTGAATGAGTTGAAACAGTTCGTAAACTTTTGGATGATGCATCATGTAATATACCTCTTTTCATATTTTTCTAGATTTTACCTAATATGATTTAGAAATACAATTCTTTTCATGGAGAAAACAGAACATGTGGGTATCGCGGTCGTGACCAGAGTGTCAAACCTTGTCGAAGGATCTTTATAACATGTCGAATCGCCGATATATTATAAAAAGCGGTCGATATATCGGTGTACACAAAAAAAAGAGCTGACTACAAAGGTACCTACGCCCCTTTTATAGTCAGCTCTTCTTTTTATTTAGAATTTAAACTCTTGTCCAACTTCATAGCTGTCTTCAAGTACAAGAATTCCTTTTTCTTGCGGAGCATCTGGAAGCTCTAATTCACGTGCTGAGCAAATCATACCGGAAGATGGAATGCCGCGAAGTTCTGCTGGTTTAATTAACATACCGCTTGGCATTACTGCACCGATTTTCGCAACTACTACTTTTTGGCCTGCGTCAACGTTTGGTGCACCGCATACGATTTGTAATGTTTCTGTACCAACTTCTACTTTACATACATTTAATTTATCTGCATTTGGATGCTTTTCTTTTTCTGCTACGTAACCAACAACAAATTTCGGTGAAAGGTCCGCTTCTACTGTTTCTGTAAAATCGTTCTTCGCTAAAATTTCATTGATTTTTTCAACAAGCTCTTTCGTTAATGTAAGGTTGCCTGTTTCTGTTACTTCCATATAAGAAGAAGCATTAAAAATGTTGAATCCTGCTGTTACGTTGCTTTCGCGATCGAAAACGCGCGCTACATCTCCTTTTCGTTCAAATGTGCGGTTTTCTAATGTAATATCTTGCAGGGCCACAATTAATGTATCCCCAATACCTTCAAGGTTATAAAAAACGTTCACTTTGTTCATCCTTTCTCTTTTTCACTTCGTTCTTTCCGATTTTTCGCCAAAATAAAGATCGGTTCAAAATTACCATCTTCATATACGAATGAAAGTGATGTAATTGGAACATGACCTTCTGCAAAAAACTTCATTGTCATTTGTGCAATAATATCATAACCGATTTTGTCCACGATATCAGCAACAATTAATACATCTTGGTGCGGAACCGCAACAACCATGTCACCAGAAATTTGTTTCCGCATCTCTCGTAATAATGAATCGTTTAAAATCCGGCTCGCGTCATACCCGTCATTTGTATTTAAGAAATAAAATGTATTTCCAGCGACTTCATCTCTTTTAAATTCCGTGCGTAAAGAGCGCACGTTGAATAATGCCATTTCACGTACTTGTTCTTCTGTCATTCCAACTTGCTTTAGCAAACGCTGATCAATAAGGCGGTATGTTTTATCTGAATCTAACGCATAGTAAATACGTGTTTCTGCTGTATGTTCCGTCATGACAAACGGATTTCCTTCTTCCGCTTCTTTCGGAAAAGAAGTTGAGCGGATAACAGGCAAAATCTTCGCCGTACTCGTTACTTCTTTATGCATCGCAACGAGTGCTTCTTCTACGTAATAGACAACTTCTTCAATTGCCTTTTCTTTCTTTACCTCCCACTTCGCTACAATACCTGGAAGAGAAACCGTAATTCCTTTTTTCGTATTTGTTTGCTCAATGCGAAGTGTTTCCTTTTCGCTATCGTACTGAAAGCTCCACTCTGCTCGTGCAAGGAGCTCCATCAGCTCGTCTTTCATCTTTTTACTCGTCATTTTCATTTCGTTGACCTCCCTTCCGAAAAAAACAACCTCTACATATGAAGATAGAGGTTGTTTTTCACATTCTCATTAGCTGGAAATAGCTTATTTTAAACCTTCAATGAACTCTTCAATTTGTTCTTGCGTTTTACGATCTTTGTTTACGTAACGTCCAATTTCTTCTCCCTTATTGTAAGCGACAAAGCTTGGAATACCAAATACGTCTAATTTGATGCATAGATCGATATATTCATCGCGGTCTACATAATAGAAAGAGAACTCGCTATATTTTTCTTCTACTTCTGGCATAAATGGATCGATAAAGCGGCAATCCGGGCACCAATCTGCTGAGAATAAAAAGATCACTTTCTCTTCATTTTTCAATTCTTGAAATTGTTCCATACTTTCTAATGCTTTCATCTATAATTCCTCCCTAAAAAGAAGTATGTATTTACTAATTTAATCTTACTTTATATAAGTTGCTGCCACGCAGAGTAAAACATGCCCGCAACTTGCTTCCTATCTTTGTTTTAACCCTTGCATGTGGCAGAAAATGGCCCTGACCGCTTCTATGCATGGCCAGATGCTCTCGTCCACCTAAAAAAGAGGGTTTTTAATTTGTATTTATATACTACCATACATGTGGTACGGTGCAAGGTTTATGCTTTGCTTCTGTCATACATATATTGTCCAACCAATAGCTTCACAACATGCACAAACAAATCCGTCCGATCTACATAATTGTTTGTAAAAATACCGATTGCTCCTTCATTGCTGCGAATGTCACGTTGCTTCGTATAGTCTTCCATCACTTCGCTTAATTCTTTTCCTTCTTCAAGAGGCTGAATAAACTCATCTGGCAGTTTCATACGTGCTCCGCCTGCAGTAAATAGTTTGCCTTCTTTCGTCGCTAAAGCACCCCAGTTACACATAAACAAGCCATGGTTTGTATGCATCACGCCGCCTTCTAAACCAATTCCAATATCCGCTTTTCCTTCTGCTAATGCTAATTTTGCCCGGTTACTTGCACCTTGCAGCGTTTCTTCATCAGAAAATGGTTGCGCAGATACATGAGACGGGACAGACAATGAAACAATTTCTGCTTCTGTAAGCACTTGCTGAACAGCATTTACTTTCACTTTGTTTTTTGATCCAACTGCTACTTTCATATTTTCACCTCAAAATTTAAAAAGAAAAGGCCACATTTGGCCTTTCCATATTAAACATTTTCTTTAATTGTTTCAAATGTTGTTTTATCTGTTGCTTTTACTAACTGAATCAGTAATTCTTTCGCTGCTGCATAGTCATCAATATGTAAAATCGAAGCATGCGTATGAATGTAACGAGCACATACACCAATCACAGCAGATGGTACACCAGAGTTACTTGTATGTACGCGTCCTGCATCTGTACCGCCTTGTGATACGAAGTATTGATACGGAATGTTATGTGTTTCCGCTGTATCTAAAATAAATTCACGAATGCCGCGGTGCGTTACCATAGAACGATCATACAAGCGAAGTACAGCACCTTTTCCAATTTGACCAAACTGTGTTTTATCTCCTGATGCATCGTTCGCTGGGCCTGCATCTAACGCGTAGAAAATATCAGGCTGAATCATATTCGCAGCTGTTTGTGCACCGCGAAGGCCAACTTCTTCTTGTACTGTTGCACCGGAATATAGTGTGTTTGGCAGTTTTTCATCTTTTAACTCTTTCAATAACTCAATCGCAAGGCCGCAGCCATAACGGTTATCCCAAGCTTTTGCCATAATTTTCTTTGGATTTGCCATCGGTGTAAACGGACAAATTGGCACAATTTGCTGACCAGGTTTCACACCAATTTCATGTGCTTCCTCACGGCTATCTGCACCGATATCAATTAACATGTTTTTTATATCCATTGGTCTGTTACGTTGTTCATCACTTAATAAGTGCGGAGGAACAGACCCTACTACACCGATAATCGGACCATTGTCTGTCATAATTTGTACACGCTGTGCTAGTAATACTTGACTCCACCAGCCACCTAATGTTTGAAAACGAACCATTCCATTTTTCGTAATTTGTGTTACCATAAAGCCGACTTCGTCCATATGACCAGCTACAAGAACGCGCGGACCATTTTCGTCACCCTTTTTTAAACCGAAGATACTCCCTAAACGATCTTGTACAATTTCGTCTGAGTATTTACTTAGTTCTTGCTTCATAAAACGACGCACATCATGCTCAAATCCTGAAGCACCTTGCAGTTCTGTTAACGTACGAAATAGTTCCATTGTCTCTTTATTCATCGCGGTACCCTTCCTTCAATCCAGTTATAGAATCACTCTTTTCATTGTAACGAAATTTTCGAAATCTTTCTAGTTTCTTCTTTTTTTATGTAATTTGATTTATACTTATGGGGAAAACTTTAACAGGATAGAGGTGAATGTATGAACTGGAAAAGCTTACTAGCGGGTGTTGGTTTAGGTTTTGCAGCTGGATATGTTGTTGCAAATAAAGTACAAGAACAATCCCACATTTCTTCTGAAAAAGCATTAAAAATGGTAAAACAAGCATTAAGTCATAAAGGTGAACTTACAGGTTCTTGGGTACATATGGTTCCTGAGACGTTTGAAAAATATGATGTTACTTACGATGTATACCGCGGTGGTATTACTACGTTATTACACGACGTACAAGAACGATTTGAATTTTTAGTAGATGCAAAAACAGGTACAATTTTAGAAGTAAAAGTTGCTTAGTATATAAATCCAAATTAAAAAACCGACATACAGTGAAACTTCCATCAGTGGAGAGTTTTTTTCATCTCCCACTGATGGTTAGTTGAACCAATCGGGCTTTTACGGGCAGTTATCCCCACCTATCTTCCTCGTTTCTCTCTGAATCTTGAGGTGGGGGTCTTACTGCCCACGAATAGCGGGATAAAACCTTTCTTTTTAGACGGACGAGAGCATCTGGCCATGCATAGAAGCGGTCAGGGCCTTTTTCTGCCACATGCGAAGTTCAAGCAAAAGGAGAAAGCGAATGCAGACTCCTTTTGTTTCTACATAGCAGCAATCTATCTGGCAAAAAATCAAAATGGATTTATATAGAAAGGGTGCAGATTCATTTCTGCACCCTTTTACTTATAACATCAATGTATCAGCGGAAAGTATTTATATATTGGCGAGTTTACAATATACGACATAAATCTACGGTTATATTCTTTCAATAATTGTCGCCGTTGACATCCCGTGTCCGATACAAATCGTAAGTAAGCCGTATTTTCCGTTTCTTCTTTCTAATTCATGAAGCAGTGATGTCATCAATTTCACGCCTGTTGCTCCTAGCGAGTGTCCTAATGCGATGGCACCGCCGTTCACATTTACTTTATGTAAATCTGCTTCTAATTCTTTTTGCCAAGTAAGAACAACGGAAGCAAATGCCTCATTAATTTCGACTACGTCCATATCATGAATTGTTAAGTTTGCTTTTTGCAGTACTTTTTTCGTTGCTGGAATGACGCCGTCCAGCATCGTTGTTGGGTCTGAGCCAACAACAACTTGATTGACAATCCGCGCTCGTGCTTTAAGCCCTAATTCTTTCGCTTTTTCACTATCCATTAATAGAATTGCTGCTGCTCCGTCACTAATTTGACTAGCATTTCCTGCTGTAATGGATCCGTTCTCCTTAAAAACCGTCTTTAAATTCGATAACGCTTCAAGAGAAGTATCCGTACGCGGTCCTTCATCATTTGTAACAAGTATTGCATTTCCTTCTTTATCGATCCCATTTACTGGGACAATTTCACGCTTAAAGTATCCTGCTTCTATTGCCTGTAGTGCTCGCTGATGACTTTCATAAGCATAGCTATCTAGCTGCTCTCTCGTAATTCCATATTTCTCAGCAATTAGTTCTGCCGACACACCTTGATGGACAATATCATATTTTTCATGAAGACTACTTGGAATTGTATTTGCATTACCATCGCTTAAAATAGGTACTTTCGTCAT
Source organism: Bacillus sp. JJ864 (assembly GCF_036963045.1). Lineage (NCBI taxonomy): Bacteria > Bacillati > Bacillota > Bacilli > Caryophanales > Bacillaceae > Bacillus > Bacillus sp. JJ864. Next base: position 80,264 of record NZ_JBALLY010000029.1, read on the forward strand.
ATGCTCAACACCAGCAGCAATGGTAATATCCATATCACCAGATTTAATTTCTTGCGCTGCAAAATGGATCGCTTGTTGCCCTGAGCCGCAAAGACGGTTAATCGTTACGGCAGGAACTGTAATCGGAAAATTTGCTTCTAAAGCAGCAAGTCTACCAATATTAAAGCCTTGCTCAGCAATTTGCGTCACACACCCCATGACAATATCCTCTACCATTCCTTTTTCGATATTGGCACGCTTCGTCACTTCATCCAATGCAACTGCTGCAAGTTGCACAGGATGGAGTTCACGAAATGCACCATTTCTTTTTCCTACTGCCGTACGTACCGCTTCAACAATTACAACTTCTCTACTCATATTCTCTCGCCTACTTTCCCTTTTTCATAATCATAGAATCCTTTTCCCGTTTTTCGCCCAAGATGCCCTGCCTCTACCAATTTCACAAGTGTTTGCGGAGCACGGAACCTGTCACCAAACGCTTCGCTTAATCCTTGACTCGCAAATAGCATTGTATCTAACCCAACATAATCCGCTAACTCAAACGGCCCCATCGGATAGTTCAAACCAAGTTTAATCGCTTTATCAATTTCTTCTTTACTTCCTACGCCTTCCTCGTACATACGCATACACTCTAACAAATGCACCGCAATCGCTCTTGAAGTAACAAATCCTTGCATATCTTTCACAACGACGGTTTCTTTTCCAATCTCTTCTGCTAACTCTTTAACTACTTGTATTGTATGTTCTGCTGTATCAACTCCTCTCACAATTTCAATGAGTTTCATAACCGGTGCTGGGTTAAACCAATGCATTCCTAACACTTTCTCCGAGCGATTTGTCGCACTTGCAATCGCTGTTACACTTAATTCAGACGTATTTGTTGCAAGAATGGTAGACGAAGAAGCATAGCGATCTAGCTGTTTAAAAATCTCTTTTTTCAACTGTAAATTCTCAGGAGCAGCTTCAATAATGAGCTCGACATCTTTACATGCTTCCTCTAGCGTTATAGTAGACACGATATTCGCAAGAACTTGCTCTTTATCTTCTTCGCTCATCCGCCCAGCTTTCACGAAACGTGTTAAGCTTACTGAGATTCCCTTGTATGCTTTTTGTATACTTTCTTCTGATACATCATACATTTTCACGCACTTTCCGCCCATCGCTAATGCCTGAACAATACCACTTCCCATAATCCCAGCACCAATCACCGCAATATTTTGAATCATCATTTTCCTCCCCTTTCATTACAACCCCATACTTTTCGCAATAATATTTTTCATAATTTCATTTGTCCCTGCATAAATGGCGCTTACTGGAATGTCTCTGTATCTCCTTGCAATCTCGTATTCTTCCATATACCCATACCCGCCGTGCAGTTGCATACACTCCGCCGCTACTTTCTTCGCAATGTCTGTGATCCACCACTTTGCCATTGATACTTTCGTTACAATGTTTTCACCTTGCATATGCGATGCAATACATTCATTCACAAACGTGCGGCCAATTTCAATTTCTGTATACATTTCGGCAAACCTGAATTGCACCGTTTGAAAATCACTAATACTTTTCCCAAATGCTTTTCGCTCTTTTACGTAGTCCTTCGTTAAGCGCAGCATCACTTCCGCGGCTGTTATAGCCGCAATTGCAACAATGAGGCGTTCTTGCTGCAATTTATCCATTAAATAATAGAAACCTTTGCCTTCTTCCCCTAGCAAATTAGAGGCAGGAACTTTCACGTCTTCAAAAATAAGTTCCGCTGTATCTTGACTATGCAATCCAACCTTTTCTAGTTTTCTTCCTCTCTTGAATCCTTCCATTCCTCTTTCCAATACGAGTAAACTCATTCCTTTATGAGCCGGCTTTATAGTTGTATCTGTTTTACAAACAACAACAACTAAATCTGCATGAATCCCATTTGTAATGAATGTTTTTTCACCGTTCACAACATAATGATCGCCTTCTTTTCGTGCCGCCATACGAATACTAGCTAAATCAGAACCAGCTCCCGGTTCTGTCATCGCAATAGCGGTAATATATTCACCGCTCACACATTTTGGAAGCCAGCGTTTCTTTTGTTCTTCTGTTCCATATGCTGTCAAATAAGGAACGACAATATCATTATGTAGACCGATTCCCACTAAACTCGAACCTACCTTTTCTAGTTCTTCATTTATGACAACTGAGTACCCGAAATCAACTTCAGCTCCGCCATACTTTTCTTCTACCATTGGACAAAGAAAACCGTTTTCCCCCATCTTTCTCCAGAGAGACCGCGGAATAATCCCATCCTTCTCCCATTGGTTATAGTGCGGATACGCTTCCTTTTCTAAAAATTTACGGAAAGCATCACGGAAAATGTGATGCTCTCCCTCCAAATAAGGATGTTTCATCGTATTTTTTTCACCTCTGCCCCTTGATTACGTAAAATAAACTTTTGAATTTTCCCGCTCGCATTTCTCGGCAGCTGCTCTGTAAATACATACCGGCGCGGACGTTTATAATCAGCGAGTTTATCGCTTTGTTTACAATATTCATCTAATATTTCTTCTGTAAGCGACCCGTCCTTCGAAACAACATATGCAACGACGCGTTGTCCCCACAGGTCATCCTTCTCCCCCAACACCGCAACATCTAACACACCTTCATGCGTGTACAAAAAGTCCTCTACCTCGCGCGGATAAATATTCTCTCCGCCGCTCACGACCATATCATCCACGCGATCGGCTACGTATAAATACCCATCTCTATCGACATAACCTAAATCTCCTGAATGATACCAGCCTTTATATAACGCCTTTTCCGTCGCTTCTTGCTTGTTATGATACCCTGCCATCACACATGGACCTCTCATAATAATTTCTCCAATTTCATATGGAGGTAACACATCATCCGGCTCAGACGGTCCATCATCGTTCGGGCGAACAACGCGAATTTCATGATTATACCCAGCCTTTCCTGCCGAACCAATTTTCGAAAGTTGCTCATGCTCCCGTAAAAATGCAACGGCTGGTCCCATCTCCGTCATTCCGTAAGCTTGTATTAACGAAACATTCAACTTTTCATCGCAAGCTTTTATAAGTGCAGGGGCCATCGAAGCCGCTCCGTATAAACCGTATTGAAGCGATGATAAATCATACTGCGCTAAATCTTCCTGCAGCAGCATATTCCACATTGTCGGTGCAGCAAACATAACTGTCACTTTTTCATTTTGAATTGTCTCCAAGACAAGCTTTGCATCAAAATGATGAAGAAGGATATTTGTCGCACCGCTATGTACTCTTGGGATAAAACAACAATGAAGTTCCGCACAATGAAACATCGGCGCTGTCACAAGGCCGCGGCTATTTTCCGTGTAATGTAAATAAGCAACGCCCATTAAGCTTTGCTCAAGAATTTCCCGGTGGCGATGAAGCACACCTTTTGGGCTTCCTGTCGTTCCACTCGTATACATAATGGAACAAATGTCATCTTCATTCACTTCTACTTTTTCGAAATGCGGCGTAGCACTAGCTACTTTTTCTTCATAAGAAACTGAAAATGATGGCCCATTTTGATTAATGTCCCAAAACTGAATATGAGGAAATTGTGTATGAATGCTTTGTACTTGAGAGGATATTTGCTGTTCAAAAAGGACGATTTTAGGAGAAGCATCTTCTAATATATAGGTAAGTTCTTGTGGTTTTAATCGAAAGTTGATGGGATTAAATATAGCTCCTATTTTGGCACAAGCAAAACACGTCGTCGCCAGCGCACTACCATTAAAAAGAAATGTCGAAACGCAGTCACCTTTTCGGATTCCGCTTTGTTGAAACGCATGAGCGAGTTTATTTACCTGCTCATTCCACTCGGCATACGTCCAGCGAATCTGTTTTTCAGGCTCAACAATCGCTTCCTTATTCGGGTAATTTCCAGTCGTTAATTCCAGTAGTTTCCCAATGGTCATATACACGATATCTTTCCCCTCCTATTCATTAAAACGCTTTCATTTTTTCGCTATCTTCCTATTAAAAACAAAATAGCTTGGGAATTATTATAACAATTTTCAAAATACTTTACAGGTGAATCTTTCGACAAATAGAGACAACGACGATTCACTTTGATAGTAAAAAAACTAAACAAATAGCATTTGACTTATTCATCAAATGCTTCGTTTCACTTAGGAGTGATTAGAGATATATTTGTTACTTCCAGTAATTCCCTTAATGTTATTCCAGGACTCAATCGCTTCTTTACGAGTTTTCCCTTTATTGTTTGGGTCAGCGAAAAAGTCACGAGTAAATTGATTGTATTCAAATTGAGGAGCAATGTCTTTCTTATATGCTGGGTCTTTCTTACACTCTTCTTCTTCATACCAAGCAGCTACAACATCGCGATACGTTTTTCCTACATTATTTTTAAAGTAGTTTTGGATATAGAAACTTAGGACTAATGACCGTCTTAAAAAAAGCTCTTACGTCTTGACTACAACGATGATTTTCCGTAATAACTGTATCAAGACTTAAGTTCGCTTGTGTCTGGGACTGCGTCTTACTTTTTGGCTTTCTTAATGCTTTTTTGATCTCCCCGGTATGAATAAACGTTTCAATTCTATCTGTAATCTCTATTTTAGAACCCGATGCACTTATTCCATGTTCCCTGCAAAATGATTGCAGTTCTTCTTTTAACCAGTAAAAATTTTTGAAATCTTGAATTGAAATATCCCTTGTAAGATTAGGTCTCACTAATCACACCTCCACATATACCCTTTATTATAGAACGTACGTTCTCAAGATGCAATTAACCGTTAAAAAAGAGCTTGTTTTAAGCTTCTGCTAATTGTCGTTCTTTTTTCGGAGAATAACTCATTCCCGCAAACACGAGAAAAATGCCGAGAAGCTGATACATATCAGGACGGTAATGCAAAATCGTAACATCTAATAAGATTGCGACAACCGGATCAACAAAGACTAGAATCGCAATTGTTTGAGCCTTTAAATCTCGTAAGCTACTGAAAAATAAATAAAACACAAATCCTGTATGAATAAACCCTGTAACAAGAATATATCCCCAATTTTCAACTGTAAGATGCATAAACTTTGACCAATCTACAAATGGAATCAACATGACAACACCGAGGGTCGTTTGTATGAAAGTTGCTAATAGCGGGCTCAGTGTTTGAATTCCCTTTCCTGTAATGGAAGTAAGAGCATAGAAAAGTGCTGCGGCAAACGCCCATAGAACACCTGTGGATAAAAATTCAGCTACACTTGTATGTTGATGAATGCCTCCAACTAACAATGTACCTACAAAGCACATAAAGAAAAAAAATAAACCTGTTCCTGTTATTTTTTCTTTAAAGATAACAGAGCCTACAAGAAGAACAATAACAGGTGCTAAATGATAAATCGATATTGCTACAGTAATAGGCATCACTTCAATAGAGCGAAAGAAAAAGATCCAGTTTATAATAAGAAACAGACCACATAGCAAGGTAAGTGCATATTCCCGGCGCGGAATAAAATTTTCCTGTTTTGTTGTGAATGTGCGAAAAAACCATATTCCCCCTAACAGAACACTTGCACAAAGACATCGTACAAAGACCAATTCAATCGATGGAAGACCCGTTTTAATTGAAAATAGGCCGATGGAACCAAATAGAGCCATAGAGGTGGCAAATTTTAATTTCGCATACATGTAACTCCCTCCTAAAGTAATCATAGTTATAACGACTATTGTTTTGTGCGAAAAAAACAGCTTCATCCCGCATTAACGGGCAGTGAGGGATGAAGCCCCCCACTGTTGGAAGTTTCACTTTATCCTAAGCTGTTTTTTCCTGTCATGACATGAATTAAATCTTCTCTTTTCTTCCATAGTTCATCTAACTTTTTAGGACCGAACGCAGTTGTAACTTCTTCGACCATGATGTCATGGCGAATATATTCAGTAGCAATCAATACGAGCGCAGGATCAGTTGACTTCACAGCCCATTCTGAACCTTTGTCGCTAAACTTGGCAATTAATGCTTCTTCTTCATCTCGAACGAGAATCGTTAAATACCCGCCCATCCGTTTACTAACAATGTCCGGTGCCATATAGTTATGATGATACGTATTTCCGAGCGTTTTATCTTCAGCTCCAAATAAAACTGTAAAAATAGGGATTGATCCTTCTTTTTCTCGAACAGCTTTTTCAATATCTTTCACAATAGGAGACCAAATAGATAACCAAAGTTCTTTGTTTGCCTCTCGAATCATTGAAAGCATTTCTTGAACAATATGTTCATATTGAACAATTCTCGTGACAACATCTATCTTTTGATCGCTTTCTAACGTCGTAAGAGACGATTCTAGCACTTCTAATGACGCATCCATCTCCTCTTTCAGACGAGCAAGTAACAGCTTCGGCTCAACAGGTTTATAGACAATCGGATCAGAAGGAACCGTTTGAATCGCTCCTTTATCAAGCAATTTCCCTAATACCTCATAAATCATAGAACGCGGAACACCAGAACGCTTACTTAATTCATAACCAGTGATGGCGGGTGATTTCAATAAACCGATGTAGGCCTTACACTCGTATTTTGAAAATCCATGTTTTTGTAATTCGATAATTGCTTTCTCTTCCATAAGCCCTCCTAATAGTAGTTATTGTATTAACTACTATAAAACACTCACGCTAAAATGTCTATATTTTCAGACATTTATCTAAAACACGAAAAAGTATCAGTCAACATAGACCGATACTTTTATTCATACGAACGATCTTCCCCTTTGTACAGCGGCTTCATATTCGCAAATCGAAATTTATCCACATGTATCACTGCTTTCTTTTCTTCAACTACTGAATCTTGGTTTTTCTGTGGAATAGGCATAAACCTTGTATTGTACTGCTCTTTTATTCCTTGAATCATAAAATTTAAAACAAAAATTGATATTGCAAAAGCTACTAACGGCGCCAATATAATCCACGGTGCTGTTAATAATTCATTTTTATTCAATCCGATTAATCCCGACCACTCATTTGTAAGGGAAAATGCAGTAGAGGGACCTCCGGAAGGATCCTGCACCATTTTTCTTCCACCAATTAATACTTTAAAAAAGCCCATATGTATGAGCAGCGTAAATAATTGAACTGCTTGTTGCAGAAAAAGAATCACAAGAATCTCTTTCAAAAAGAGCCAAATATGCTTTCGAAACACATGCATTTTTCTTCCACCGAGCACAATAGCACTTGTAATATAGTCTTTTTTCATGAAAAGATTAATCTCTTGGCTAATATAAAGAATGATATTTGGCAATATGATGATGCAAAGAAGTAGAAATTGCTTAATAACAATAGATTCCTGAAAACCTGTCTGTTCGCTTTTAAGCATTAACGGCATCATGAACAAAATAACTAAAACAACTGTCGGAACATAGAAATACACCTTACATACTTTTTCAATGAACTTTTGTACTGAAGTCGGTGTATATGCTAATAAACTCCCTAACAAAGTTCCTACTAACAGTTGAATGAAACAAATTCCAAACACAAATAAAATCGTAAACTTTGCTCCGATAATAAGTTTAAAAAACAAGTTATACCCACTTCGATCCGATCCGAAAGGAGGCATCAATAAAGGATTAAACGGTGTACTATGCGAAACGTTACCGTCAGCGTCTTTTATTAATACTTGCGTCTGAGAATACAAATCTTTTCCATACCATGTGAATAAAAAACTAGCTAACACAATTCCGCTGAAAAAAGAAAGGCCGATCCAAAAACGTTTTGAACGGAACATGCTATTTTTCATTTGCAAGTCCTCCTGTCGTACGCTTTATTTGAAATTGAGCAAGAGTAAACATGGTGTAAAATGGAATAAATAACAAAAATATCCACCATGAGAACGTGACAGGCTGTAATGCTAATGGTTTTAAAATGAAAGACATGTATCCATTTATATTGAAAGCAGCCTCTACAAGCAGCAAACTTGAAACCATGACTAGAAAAGTAGATTGCAAATGATTAAATAGATGATAGATTACATTACGAAATAGATGAACAAATAAAATATATTTTCTACTTAAACCCTTTGCACATGCAAATTCTACGTAGGGTTTATGCTGTTCTTCTACTAAAAATAAAACCATAATCCGGAAAAAGTGAAGAGCAGGTACAAGACTCATTGTCACAATTGGTAAGAAATAAGCCTGTTTGCTACCGAATGCGTAAATATTTACGAAATTGACTCCTGTTTGTTTATATACCCAAACAAAAAATAGTTGCAGCATAAAAATTAATAACAAATCAGGAATAGATTCAATTAACACTAAACATCGTTCAATTGCTTTTTTCACTTTCAAAGAAGAAAGTACGTACCCAAAAGAAAAAACGGTGGCCATCACAACTGTTAAAACAGTAGATGCTAGTAAAATAGTACCCGAATACATATACGGCTCCCAAATTATGTGCCAAAAAGGTAGTTGCGGTATATCCATAGGGTTGCTATGAATAGCAGGTCCTTCTGTAAACAGTCTTTGTAAAAAGGTAGTAAAGCTCAGAGAGGCCCTCCCTAAAAAAACAAATGGTACATAACTAATAGCTATAATAACAAGGATACAAATGCAGAATTCTATACATTTCTCAATAAAAAATCCCTTCATTTTGAATCTCCTCGCATCATGATTTATAATAATTAACACTCTTCCCTTACACTTCGCTCGTCACTTCTATCTCTTTTCGTTCTAATTTTTCTACTATATGCCCTTCTTCATCCCATTTCACTGCACGGTAATAAGCATCATGGTAAAACGTAAACCATGCTTCTTTCTCTACGCCGTATTTCATCCACTTTTGTTTCTTCTCAATTGATATCATCGGATAATCATCATACGCCATAACCCATAGTACATTTTGATGCGCATACGTTGGCATTAAATCTGCCAAATGAAGCAATGTTTCATTTTGACTTTGCGCAACAACAACAGCATGTCCATCACTATGACCGCCTGTATGAACCATTCGGATTTCATCTGTAATACTTACTTCTTCCGTAAATGTTTGAATTTGATGTACAATTGGCTCCCAATTTTCTTTCCAATATGTATTGCGTGAGCGAATATTTGGATTTCTCATTTCATCCCATTCTGTTTGTGATACATATATTTTGGCATTCGGAAACGCCGGAACAAGCTTTTCACCTTCCCATTTCGTTAAACCAGAGGCATGATCAAAATGAAGATGCGTCATTAATACATACTGAATATCTTCTGCTTTTAGTCCGAGCTGAGCGATCGATTGCTCAACAGATGACTCTTCTGTCACCCCTTGATTTCGCTTCATTTTCTCATTCATTTTATTATTGCCCATCCCTGAATCAATAAGCATATTTCCATCTTTCGTTTGCAGCAGCAATGGATCTGTTCGTAAATAAATTTGATTTTTATCGTTATGACTATATTTGCGTGACCAAAGTACTTTCGGTACAACACCAAACATTGCTCCGCCGTCTAAATGTGTATTTCCTCCTCGCAGCCATGTTACTTGTATATCACCAATTTTTAAATGTTCCATTTTTTGTATCCCCTTTCCTTTTATGTTATCATATAATTCAGAAAAAATAGTCTATAAAACAAAAAAGGAGCCATTTTCATGATCAAAGGACTATACGAAGCACATCTTCCTGTCAATCATTTAGAAACGTCGATCTCATTCTATGAATCATTGGGGTTAAGGCTATGTAAAAAAGATGAAACAGTAGCTTTCTTTTGGATTATAGAAGGACAAAGCTGGCTAGGACTTTGGGAAGGAAACGAATACAAAACAAAGTATCATCCCTCTCTTAGACATATCGCCTTTCAAGTAGATTTACATAATTTAGAACACGCGATAGAATGGTTAAAAGAAAAAGGAATTCAAGCACGGAAAGATTTTGGAATGGAGCCTATCGAACCAATTGTATTTCCAAATCAAGCACATGCCTCTGTATATTTCAATGATCCTGATGGCAATAGCTTAGAACTAATTGCTCATCTTCCTTTTGAATTGGACCGAACGGATAAAATGTACTTAAGTGAATGGAAAGAGATTACTAAAGTACAGAAAGGTACCCATCTATGAAACTAACAAACGAACAAGACATCATTCAATTAGTAAAAGAAGATCCATGGATGATGGATATTTTACACACAGCTAAACAATTACAGCTACCTGATTGGTGGGTATGCGCTGGGTTTGTCCGTTCTAAAATATGGGACACCCTGCACGGGTTTGAAGAAAGAACGCCTTTTCCAGATATTGATGTTGTTTATTTTGATGCCAAAAACATTGCTGAATCCGAAGAAAAGAAATACGAACAACAACTGCTTCATATGTCTTCAAATGTACCTTGGTCTGTAAAAAACGAAGCAAGAATGCACATTATTAGCAACATGCTGCCCTTTTCTTCTTCAGTAGATGCTATATCAAAATTTCCAGAAACAGCAACAGCACTAGGTTTGAAATTAAATGAACAGGATGAGATTGTACTAGCTGCTCCTTGGGGCGTGCAAGATGTCATTAACTTAGAAATAAGGCCGACTCCTCATTATGAGACAACGAAAGAATATGCAAATATATATGAGGAACGTGTACGTACAAAGAAATGGGAGGAGAAATGGAGTAAGGTGAAGATTTTTTATCCTCTAAACTTTATATAGAAAAATGAAGAACGCTATTCTCTCAAAAAGAATAGCGTCTTCCATTCTATTAAGTACAAACTAGATTAAAGCATGCCCACCTTCAACATGCAGAACCGTTCCTGTAACAAACCCGTTCTGCATAGCATATAGTACAGTTTGAGCTACATCTTCCGCTTTTCCTACTCGCCCTGCAGGGAGTTTGTTTCCTAAGTCAGTATAGAATTTATTGCGCGCTTCTTCTGCCATTTTGCTTCGTGACGGTGTATCAATAATTCCTGGTGAAACAACATTTACGCGAATTGGAGCTAGTTCTAGTGCTAACGTTTGACCAAGGTTAGAAACAGCGGCATTGACCGCACCAAGTGCCGCCGATCCAATCATAGATTTATAAGCGACAACTCCGGAAAATAAAGTGATGGAACCATTATCAGCAATGTTCGGGGCACCATATTTCGCTGCATAAAATTGTCCCCAAAATTTATTTTCAAATAGCTGACGTGCCGCGTCTGTATCTGTATCGATAAAAGAGCCTCCAGATGTTTCTGCTGCTGTAACAACTAAATGATCAATTGTGCCTACTTGTTTAAAAAAGGATTGTACTTGTTGTTCTTGCGTTGTATCAAGCACATGAATTGTTACGTTTCCTCCTAACTGATCCTTTGCTCTTTGCAGTTTTTCCTCCGAACGACTCGCAATGATGACCTCGCTACCATGCATAAGTGCAAGTCTTGCTGTTTCTAAACCAATTCCTGAACTACCACCGATAATGACAATTTTTTTATTGTTTAACATGTTCAATTCCCCCAGTTTTTCTTGTTTTGTTTTGCTGAGGTTATTGTAATTCTATAACTTTCTTTTTTAAAGTAGTGATATTTAATTCACATAGTTACATTTCAGAAAGTTTCTTTTTTCATATAGGGTGTACTTCTAAAAAAATTCCTTCATTCACATCATCTCTTCATTTTATCAACAAACTCACTAACCGACTTCACATATTCATCGTCAAATAACCCCCTTGGGTCAAAAACAGATTTCACCATCAAGCCAAATTCTGAATTTACATATTGCGGTTTCAACATAGAATGATTTGCTTCTGGTAAATAAGATACCGCTAACAACTCTTTCTGTATTTCTTTTTTGTAAACTTCCATTGTGTTTTTGACGTCTACATTTTCATCACGGCCACCAACAATTAACTTAACAGGCTTTTTTGTTTCGGAGAGATCTCTTGTTGCATCGCTATTTACATTCTTTATAATAAAATTCCATCTTTCTTTTGAGATATCACCTTTATTGTTCGTTACGTTTTGGTATTCTTCATAATTACTATTTTTCAAAAGTAATTCGAGGACTTTTTCATTGTTTTTCATTCGTTGATTAATTTCCTCTTTCGTTGCACCAGCACTAGTCATACTTTTTTCCGTATAGTACTTTCCTTGTTCAATCCAATTAATCGCAGGTGACACTAAAATACTAAATGAAACATCATCACTAGCATTCGCTACTTTTGGGACAACCCATCCCCCCTTGACTCGCCCCCATAATCCTATTTTTTCAGAATCAATATTAAGATTTTTCTTTGCCCATTCAATCACTTCGATTACTTCATTTGCGCGATCTTCCATCGATTGATCTAGCCAATTTCCAGTTGATTTTCCAATACCAGGCTTATCCCATGCTAGGGATGCATACCCTTTTTTCGCTAATTCCTCCCATATAGGTAAATAACCATTATCATACGTTGCATTTACAGGTCCATCACCATGAACAAAAATAATTAATCCCGGCTTTTCTCTTTCCTTAGGTAAGGCGAGGGCGCCGTGTAATGTATTTTCTTTCGTTTGAATCGTTACTTCTTCTTGCCTCATATCATAAGAATTTTGGTAGAAAATCCATCCTACCGTTCCCAATATTACAATTCCTAACACGAGTAAAATTCTTTTCATTTTTTCCTCCTGTTATTAAGAAATTCTTTTTTCACCAAATAAAAAAAGGATGCTAAGTAAAAAGCACCCTTTTTCATATTATTATATTTCTTTACACATATTCCCTTTCCTAACAGGAATAATTATTTCTTCTATAACGCTAATCCAAATCGCTTTAATTCAATGAAAATATGTTCTAAACGTTTTCCTTTGTCTGTTAATGTATATTCAACGCGTGGGGGAACTTCTGGATATACCGTTCTTTCCACAATCCCTTGCACTTCAAGTTCCTTCAAACGAAGAGAGAGCGTTTTCGGGCTAATCCCATCCATTGATTTTTGCAAATCACTAAATCGCATCGTTCCTTCAATAAGAAGATCTCGAATAATTAAAAACGTCCACTTTGTCCCGATTACATCAAGTGTTTTCGCAATGGGACAAATCTGTCCTGGTGTTCCTTTTGTTAATTTGATCGGCTCCATGTTATTCATCGAAACACGCTCCTAAAATTTTTTCGATTGATTTTCTTTATGTTATCACAATTCTATCCTTATGGTAACTATATGAAATAAATATCACTACTTCCCAAAAGAAACTAACTATACATACAATATCATTAACACCAACACACTATTTATAAAATAAGGAGGTTATAAAAATGAGTGTAAAAAACTTAGTTAGTGTCATAAGCATCTTCGGATTCATGATTATGATGGCAGCCTGTCATACGCAAACATCAGAATACAAGACTGCTGCATCAGCCAAGAAAGATATTCAACTGTTGAAGGATTTTCCTCAACCTAAATCGATGACAATCGATCCTTCATTGGAGAAACAAAAAGCTACGGAGATGGTTCAGGCTGCGCAGCGCTTTTATGCATTTTGGAATACTGGCAATGACGCTCTACTCCCGCAAACTGTTACAGACAATTTTTTTGATAACACATTGCCAAAAGGACGTCCTCAAGGACCAAAAGGCTTAACATTTGCATCGAGCAATTTCCGTAAAGCCGTTCCCGACTTACAGTGTAATATTGAGGATTTAATAGTAACTGGGAACAAGGTGACAGCTCGTTTATCATTTACTGGAACACATAAAGGCAATTTTGGAGAGAAGCAGCCAACTGGCAAAGCTATTCATTTCTTTGCTATCGATATTTTACGAGTGAAAGATGGAAAAATCGTTGAAGATTGGCACTTAGAAGACAATCTAACACTTATGCAACAACTCGGCGTCGTACCGGAAAATTAATGAAAACACATTACAAAATAAAGGGGAAAACTAAAATGAAAAATATACTTATTATAAACGGCCATCAAACTTATAGATCGGCAGAAGGAGCACTAAACAAATCATTGACGGACAACATGGTACATGTATTAAGTACAAATTACAATGTCAAAACAACAGTTGTCCAAAATGGATACAATATCGAGGAAGAACAAAGTAAGTTTTTATGGGCTGATATTGTCATCTTCCAAACACCTATCTATTGGTTCAATGTGCCTGGATTACTGAAAACATATATGGATGGGGTATATGCTTACGGATTATTTTTCAAAGGGTCTGAACAATATGGAAGAGGCGGCTTATTAACTGACAAACATTATATGTTTTCAACGACATGGAATGCTCCTGAAAAAGCATTTAACGATCCAACACAATTCTTTGGAGGAAAAAGTTTAGAAGAAGCACTTAGCCATTTACACCGTACACAAGATTTTATCGGTATGAAACCACTAAAGAGCTTTGCTTGCTATGATGTAATCAAAAATCCGGATATTGATAGATTTGTATCTGAACTAAATACACATCTAGAAGAAGTATTGCCACTATAATTCACTTTCATATGAGAGAAGCCCTTTCAAATGTGGGCTTCTCTCACTATGTATCTCTATTTTGCATGTACTTGCTTTTGATTCTTTTCCAATTGAGCTGTAATACCAATGCGGTCAATTTGAATCCAATACTCTACAATTCTCCCATCTTCCACACGATACACAGCACTCGCTACTTGAATGATAGGAAGACCAGTTGGTTGAAATCCATTAACCTCACCAATATGAGTACCTGTTTGTTTCCAGCGAACATATACACGATCTTGCTGAGATAACAACTCTTGAATTTCTAAAGTAAATGCACCATAAGCATCTAACATCTCTTGTACATGATCTGCATAATCCCTAGGAGATCTTTCAACTGTTATTTCATCTTCAGCTTGAACTTGATGAGCCAACACTTTTTCTGCCATAAACTCTGTAACTAAATGTAGATTATGTCCTGAACGTATTTCTTCAAAGAATCTTCTGACCACAACTTCAGGCATCATTTCACAATCGCTCCCTCTCAAGTTATAATTTTACCCTCACATTATAACATCAATATTTTTCTATATCATTTACTACGAATCCAACAAACAAATATATATCGCCTATTTTTTTCTTTTACCAAATTCAAAATCTTCCTTCGTAGTCAATTCTTTTCCGGAAAGTGATTTCCAATCTTCATAATTTCTATAGTATTTAAAATTCATAAAGAAAAACGCTATTCTCCCAAAGGAAAAATAGCGTTTTTTATTCAAATGTAAGAAAAAGTAAATTAGATTCATTTCGTCTCTCAGCTAAACTCCTGTTACTTAATCGTTCCCATCCCGCCAATGTCTACCTTTACCTTAACGTTTACATCCCCCTTTGCCAATGCCTGATTCCAGTTATTTTGAACTTTTTTCCATTGCGGGTATGTGTAGGCTCTTGCATAAATTCCAAGGCCAATCGGGTCAATTTCAGCAGCTTGTATTTTCTTTATGAGTTGCTTGAAATCAGCTTCCATCTTCGTTTCAATCGCCTTTTGTAATTTTGCTGCGTCCTTTCTTGTATTAAATGAAAAAAGCCGTTCTGTAATACCGATTTTCATCTTTATATCTATATCAAATATAAAATGATTATCATACCTTACCTTTGTCTTTACTTTCATACTTTGAGAACTAAAACTTATCCAATCTTTATCATGGTTATCGGATTTTATCTTAATTGGAATTGTAAATGGAAACTCACCTTTCGTTTCGTGCTGTAAAATGCGTAACAATTTATTTTCATCAGATTTTAACGTTAATTTGTATCTGCCTTTTTCGTCCAACAACGCTGTACCTGTCAGCCATAGTTTCTTCTTTTTTTTCATCTCAGTAACACTTGCTGTTATCCCTTTATCTATCATTTGTTCATGCAATTTTTGAAGAGTTGTTTTTACGGTGATATTTCTTAAATAGGCGGTATCAACTAGTTTTGTTAAATATAAAGGAAGCCGCGGCTTATCCTTTGGACTATAATAGATGATGTCTGAAACAGGCCCATCTACAGCAATCACTCTTGTAGTGACTGTGTTCTTTGGATCTCGGTAAAATGGATCAAGGTACTTTTCCCAATTTTTTTGTTTCATTAGCCGTTTTCCAACTAAAAAAACTTGTGTCTTACTTCCCGAAGTTAGCGCCATAACTGTAGCATCAAATTGCTCTCTAGAATTTCGAACTGTAACAGATTTCACACCAGTATTTTCTTCTTTTATCTTTGCTTCTTTATTGAAAACAGGACTTGACATGTACACCAATAAATTATCATTTTGATCTAAATCCATTCCAAGTATAAGAGTAAGGGAAACATCTTCAACATTTCTTTGATCAAAGCACCCTGTCATCATGAATGTCAATAACAACACACAACATAGTACCTTCCTTTTCACTGTATTCCCCTCCGGCGATATTTCTCATATATCCAGCTATACAGCCATAAAATAATCGGTGATATATACGTCAATCCTAATCCAGCATTTGATACTGCTTGTTGCCAAGTTTCAGATTGATTCCAACTAGGATGAGTCCAAAATATAAAACCAATAATGAGCAACAATAGAACAACGAGGTGAGAGCTATGGTCTTGCTTCCCTAGTAATTGGCTAGAACAAAAGACAGCGCAGTATATACAAGGCATCCAAGCTGTGGAAACAACAATTAAGTAAACGGCTAATAAAATCATGTCAAAACGTTCTAAAAAACGAAATTCAATTACTTTCAATAAATTTAGTACGGGCTGATTAAATTCTGTAATGCTGTCAGGGCTAAAGTAGGCAAAGCAAACAAGAGTAGTAAATAAATAAAATAACATCGTCAAAGTATTAGCAATAACGAATCCATGGACTGCATACTGTTTTTTTTGTAAAAAGGGATATAAAAAGAATGCGATATCAAACCCTAAAAAAGTAAAAATTGTGGTCGGTACAGCCATTAATACTGGTTTCCATCCTTCTTTTAAGAGCGGAAAGAACGGTAGCCAACTCCCGCCTTCTTTTAGCGGTATCAAAAAAAACACTGGGACCCAAATCATCATATAAAAACCAAGTTCGCAGTATCGTCCTAGAATTCGAGGACCGTTGCGTACAACAAGAAATGTAGGAATGGAAAACAAAAAGATAATGATATAGTCAGGCGTTTTCGGAAGAAGCCACCCCTTAAGATAAAGCAAAGCATTCACAAGAATGATGCAAGAATAACAAGCAAAATAGATCATATAAATGACAGCTAGTGCTTTCCCAACTATTTTTCCAAACAATCGTATAAGAATGTCATAGAGCGTATCTTCTGGATATCTTGCAGATGTTTTCACGATAAAAATACCGGATATTGTGGAGAAGATCCAGCCGATAAGTATAGCAATCCATCCATCTGTTCCAGCTTTTTCAGCAAGCACTCGCGGGAGAGATAAAATGCCAGTTGCGACCTGCATTCCATTAATTAAAAAAATATACTGGAGAAGTGTGATGTCATTATAGGCATATTTTTTCATAGTTTCACCTTTTATTATGGTTTTTTCCTTGTCGAACAGATTGTATAGCTCCCGTACCCTTAGGACGATTTCTCATTGTCCATAAAGGAAAGCGTACAAAAGCATCCTTCATATCTGCAAAGCGAAATGGTGCTAACGGAGTACCATAAGGAGTTCCTAGCGATTCAAGACTAATGAGATGCGCAACTAATGTCATCCAACCGATAACAATTCCGACAACCCCAAATAAGGCAGCCGATATCATCATCGGAAAACGTAACAGCCTGACTGCTGCCCCCATATCATAATTAGGGATAATAAAAGAAGCGATAGCCGTAACAGCAACAACAATAATCATAATGTTGCTGACAATTCCTGCTTGAACAGCAGCCTGTCCAATGATAATTCCGCCTACAATTCCAACTGTCTGACCGATTGGAGTGGGCAACCGCAAGGCTCCTTCCCTCATCATTTCCAATGTCATTTCCATAAGCAGTGCTTCCATAACTGGAGAAAAAGGTACGCGCGTTCTTGATTCGGCAATAGATAAAAAAAGTTCTACAGGAATGACTTCAAAGTTAAAAGAAATAAACGCAACATAACTCGCCGGCAAAAATAGAGCAATCATAAAAGCAATAAAACGAAGTATCCGAATAAACGAAGCGACTAGCCAACGTGTCCCGTAATCATCGACTCCTTGAAAAAAGGAGATAAAATTTGTCGGAGCAATTAATACATTAGGAGAATGATCCACTACAGCTACAAATCTTCCCTGTAGAATGTGAGATACAGCCACATCAGGTCTTTCAGTTAACATAAATTGTGGAAACGGTGAGTACGGATTATCTTCAATAAATTCGATAAGTTCACCCGTATTCGCAATCGCGTCGACCGTAACACCTTGAATCCGTGTTTCCAATTCTTTCAGCACATCCTCAGAGGCTACATCGTTCAAATATAAAATAGAAATTCTCGTTTTACTTCGCATACCAATTATTATTTCTTTTACCATAAATTCGCGGTGAGGAATATATCTTCGAATCATTGCGATATTTTGACTTCCGGTTTCTACAAATGATTCATGAGCACCTTTTAAAGATACTTCATTATGCGTATCTTCAATATTTCTTTGTGGCCACCCTTTCGTATCTAATTGATGCGCTATCGTCTGACCATGAATCAATAAAACACTATCTCCTCCTAAAATAGCATTTTCAATTCGGCTCCACGTATTAATCATTTCAATACGCCCTAATGGAATGGGAAGTTCCTTATTCATATCAAAAACACTTTCCATCAAAGAAGGTAAAATATGATTTTGAACCAATTGTTTATCTGTTAATCCAGACAAATACACCAAAGCTGCTTCTAATCCATCTCCTGACATTGGAAACCGCCGAATCACTAAATCAGGCGCTTGACAAAAGAGCTCCTGAAGCTCAGCTATGTTTTTAGATAAATCAGCATCTAAGAGGGAGTCCTCTATATTTTTTTCCTGAAAATGATTATTGTCGCGCCTTGAAAACGACTTAGGATTGCCCCTGCTTTTTAACCGTTTCAGAAACTTAACCATGAACTCCCTCCCTTTCTACGTACGTTCTATATTATTGTTTAGTATGTATTTCTTAAGGGAAAATATTCTAATAACCATTTCGGCTCATTATTCACGAACTAATTGTCCTCTTAACCAAAAAGGTACCTCATTTTGCTAATGAGGTGCCTTTTTTGATGTCAAATATTGTCGAGCGGTCTTTATACCGTGTCGAACCGCCGATATATTAAAAAAATCGCCGATAAATGATGCACTTGCGCCGATATATCGTGAAAATCGCAGATATATTTCTCCTGCGCTACTTTCCGCTATATACTTTCGGACATTCGTCTCCAGTCGGTTCGTAAAAACAATGATTCTTGTATTGTCCTGCATGAGGTTGGTCCCACCACGTAGGAGGACAATTCCCAACCGGCCGAAAGAACCAAAGAGAATATACACCTGGCCATATTCGAGCATAATTCAAACATTTTCTTGCCATTTCTTTGTCGCTCTCTCTTGCTCTTTGATAAAAATACCCTTTTGTCGTTGCTTCAAATCCACCTGGCTGCTGATACACCATTTGCGAAATATTTGTAATTTGCTTAAAGTCTAAACAATCACACATGACACGATTCACCCCAACTGTTCCTACTGCCATCATGCCTTGTTGTCCTTCTCCTTCTGCTTCTGCACGCATAAGACGAGCAAGTAAACCTACATCACTTTCTGTATACGCAATTCTCGTCACTTTTATCCCTCCGTTCTCCCTATAACTATATGCAGAAATAATTATTTGTTTTAAAAAGACAA
Organism: Bacillus sp. JJ864; assembly: GCF_036963045.1. Taxonomy (NCBI): domain Bacteria; kingdom Bacillati; phylum Bacillota; class Bacilli; order Caryophanales; family Bacillaceae; genus Bacillus; species Bacillus sp. JJ864. The sequence continues at coordinate 99,985 of NZ_JBALLY010000029.1, forward strand.
GTTCTAAATAACAAAAAACCCGAATAGCGACTGTTTAACTTGTCTACTACTCGGGTTCTAACATAATAAATAATCTAATTATTTAACTCTTTGACGAAATAATAGCATTCCGCCTAAAACAAACAACATCATACCGCCTGCTACTGAAATCATCCATTCTGGTGTTCCTCCTGTTTCAGGAAGTAATTTCGGTGCCTTATTACCTTTTTTACTAGATGACGCTTCTAGAGGCTTACTATTTGTATTTGTACCTGGATTTTCACCT
>NZ_JBALLY010000029.1:100502-100638 GCF_036963045.1 Bacillus sp. JJ864
CTTGTTCCTGTACCTGGATCTGGTTTAGGATCTTCATTTGTCCATTCTGAAATCTTTGTATTCGTAATGTCATAACCAGTTACTTTAGATTCATATCCGTCTACTGGCTGTTCTTTCACTTCATACTTATACGCTT
>NZ_JBALLY010000030.1:0-167 GCF_036963045.1 Bacillus sp. JJ864
GATGGTTAGTTGAACCAATCGGGCTTTTACGGGCAGTTTACCTCCCGCCTAACTTCTTAAGAAAAGCGGAAGCGGCTCGCTCAGAATTGCAGGACGCCCACGCGCCCGACAGAGAGGCGCTTTTTGTCTCGTCCGAGGGGGCTAAACGACCGGAGATTCTAGCCGCT
>NZ_JBALLY010000030.1:332-25228 GCF_036963045.1 Bacillus sp. JJ864
TTTTGAGGTGGGAGTATTACTGCCCACGAATAGCGGGATAAAGAAGCCGATTAGAAAGAATTCTAGTCGGTTTCTTTAATGAATGAAAATGATAACGCTTACTATCGGCAGCTTTTAATTAGAATACGAATGGTTGTATTTTTTTTAATTCCAACGTTCGATTTTTTTGTTGGATTGTATTGACAGTAATCATATCAAATGGTACGATTACTTCGAAATCAAAATAAGCCTCATATAATCTTGGTAATAAGGTCCATAAGTTTCTACCTAGCAACCATTAATTTGCTAGACTATGAGGAAAAAGTGTCAATACAAGGTGTATAGCAACTTTGTTCCTAACTTTTTCAACATATGAGAAATTCAACATATGAGAAATGTAAGGTGCAAAGTTTTTTTTATAGGTTAAAGAAAGAAAATTTCATTTAACGAAATTATTAGCACTTATTCGACAAATTGCAACTTTCTTATTTTTATTTAGGGGAATTCATGATATATTAATTGTGGAAAAAAGAGAAAAGAGGTCTTACATCAGAGGTCGAATAAGTGTAGTGCGAGGGGAGTCTTATGTCAGTAAAGTCAGATAGTCGACATTTGTATTTACGAGTGATTGACCACATTAAAGAAAAGATTAAAAGCGGGGTATATAAAGAGAAGCAAAAGCTACCGTCCGAATTTGATCTAGCAAAAGAGTTAGGCGTTAGTAGAGCGACCTTGCGAGAAGCACTTCGAATTTTAGAAGAAGAAAGCGTTATCATCCGTCGGCATGGTGTAGGAACGTTTGTAAATGCAAAGCCGTTGTTTTCTTCTGGAATTGAACAATTATCTAGTATTACAGATATGATTACTGGTGCAGGCAAAAAGCCAGGTACATTATTTCTATCATCAGCAGTAGGGAGCTTAACGGAAGAAGAAAAAGAAAAATTTAATAGTGAAGATGGTTTTGAAACACTTATGATTGAACGCGTTCGTACAGCAGATGGGGAACCTGTTGTTTATTGCGTTGATAAGTTACCAAAAGAAGTTCTTCCTGATTTGTCAGAATACAAAGAGGAATCATTACTAACGGTCATACATAGAAATACACATAAACGCATTACATATGCTGTTGCTCATATTGAACCTCTTGGCTATCATTCTAAAATATCACCAATTTTAGAATGTGGACCGGAAACAGCATTACTTGTGTTAAAGCAAATGCACTATGATCAAAACGATGAACCGATTTTATATTCTATTAATTATTTTCGAGCAGACAAATTTAGCTTCCACGTGTTAAGAAAACGTATGTAGATTGTGCCCATTTTAGGGAGGTGACAGCAAGAAAATAGGGACATGATTTTGTAAGTAACTAGATACATATTTTAGGAGGGGTTTTTAGTATGAAGAAAAAAGCTGGAATTCTATTATCATTAACGTTAGCAGCAAGCACAATTTTAGGAGCTTGTGGAAACACAGATAAGTCAAGTGAGAAAAAAGAGGAAAAAGACAGTAAAAACTTTAAAGTTGGTATGGTTACAGACGTTGGTGGAGTAGATGATAAATCATTTAACCAATCTGCTTGGGAAGGTTTAAAAAAGTTTGGTAAAGATAACAAACTAAAAGAAAATGAAGGATATCGCTATCTTGAATCTACTAAGGATGCAGACTACATTCCAAACTTAGCAAAATTTGTAGACACTAACTACAATATAACATTTGGAATCGGTTATAAAATGCAAGAGGCTATCCAAGAAACAGCAGTAAAGAATCCAAAAAAACAATTTGCACTTGTTGATGCAGTAGTTGATAAGCCAAATGTAACAAGTATTACATTTAAAGACCATGAAGGCTCTTTCCTTGTAGGTGCGGTTGCGGCAATGACAACAAAATCAAATAAAGTAGGATTTATTGGGGGGATTAAAAGTCCTCTAATTGAAAAATTTGAATCTGGTTTCAAGGCTGGTGCGAAATTTGTAAATCCGAATATTGAAGTTGTATCTCAATATGCAGAAGCATTTGATAAACCAGAAAAAGGTTCTGTATTAGCTTCAGCTATGTATGGCCAAGGTGTTGACGTAATTTATCATGCATCGGGTGCAACTGGTAACGGTGTATTTACAGAAGCGAAAAACCGCAAGAAAAAAGGTGAAAATGTTTGGGTAATCGGGGTTGACCGTGACCAAAACCAAGAAGGTATGCCAGAAAATGTAACATTAACTTCAATGGTAAAACGTGTTGACGTTGCAGTAGAAAAAGTTTCACAAAAAGCAAAAGACGGTAAACTTGAAGGCGGTAAAACAGAAGCATTTGGTCTACAAGATGATGGCGTGGGAATTGCAAAAACAACTGACAACGTGAAAAAAGTAAATCCAGAAATTTTAACAAAAGTAGAAGAATTGAAAAAGAAAATTGTAAGTGGTGAAATTAAAGTACCTTCTACTCCAAATGAGTACAAAACATTTGAAGCTTCTCTTAAAAAATAATGGTAGATCAATAGCAAAGGTTAGTTCTTAGAACTAACCTTTGCATATATAAAGAACTTTATCCTGTTAGGAGGATTAATATGGAATACGTAATTGAGATGAATAATATTACAAAAGTATTCCCAGGAATTGTGGCGAATGATGATATTACGCTGCAAGTGAAACAGGGAGAAATTCATGCTTTACTTGGAGAGAATGGTGCTGGGAAATCCACACTTATGAATGTTTTGTTTGGCTTGTATCAACCAGAACAAGGTGAAATTAAAATAAAAGGGGAACCTGTAAAAATTACCAATCCTAATGTAGCGAATGATCTTGGGATAGGCATGGTACATCAGCACTTTATGTTAGTTCATAATTTTACAGTTACAGAAAATATTATTCTCGGAAATGAACCGAAGAAAAGCGGGAAAATTGCTATTGACGAAGCTGCTAAAGAAATTAAAGCATTATCTGAGCAATACGGATTGTCGGTAGATCCATATGCGAAAATAGAGGATATTTCTGTTGGAATGCAGCAGCGTGTAGAAATTTTGAAAACGCTCTACCGCGGAGCAGAGATTTTAATTTTTGATGAACCGACGGCTGTTTTAACGCCGCAGGAGATTCAAGAACTTATTCATATTATGAAAAAGCTTGTGCAAGAAGGGAAATCTATTATTCTTATCACACATAAGTTGAAAGAAATTATGGAAGTATGTGATCGTTGTACAATTATCCGTAAAGGAAAGGGAATTGGAACGGTAGACGTTGCAAATACAGATGAAAACAAGCTTGCAGAATTGATGGTCGGACGTCAAGTGAATTTTAAAACAGAAAAGTCAGACGCCAAACCACGTGAAAATGTACTTGGAATTTCCAATCTTGTTGTGCACGATGCACGTCATTTACCTACCGTAAAAGGACTTGACTTAACTGTTCGTGCAGGAGAAATTGTTGGTATTGCAGGAATCGATGGGAATGGACAAAGTGAATTAATAGAAGCGATTACTGGTTTACGAAAAGTTGAGTCAGGCTCTATTACGTTAAGAGAGAAAGATGTAACAAATTGGCCAGTTAGACGGATTACAGAGGAAGGTGTTGGACACATTCCTGAAGATCGTCATAAGCATGGGCTTGTTCTTGATTTTTCTATCGGAGATAACATGGTACTGCAAACGTATTATAAAAATCCAAATTCTAAAAAAGGTATTTTAAATTTTACAAAGATTTATGATAAAGCAAAATCATTAATTGGGCAGTTCGATGTTCGTACACCGAGTGAGCATACACCAGCACGAGCATTATCTGGAGGAAATCAGCAAAAGGCAATTATTGCTCGTGAAGTAGATCGTGATCCAGATTTATTAATTGCTGCGCAGCCAACACGTGGTTTAGATGTTGGGGCCATTGAGTTTATTCATAAAAAGTTAATTGAACAGCGTGATAAAGGAAAGGCAGTTCTGTTGCTTTCGTTAGAGCTTGACGAAATTATAAATGTAAGCGACCGCGTCGCTGTCATTTATGAAGGGGAAATTGTTGATATTGTAAATGCAAAAGAAACAAATGAGCAACAGCTAGGTCTGTTAATGGCTGGGGGAAAGAAGAAAGAGAAGGTGAACACAAATGGCTAAAAAATTTTTAACGGAGCGAACAATTAACATTTTAGTACCTGCATTATCCGTTATTTTTGGTTTACTTGTTGGAGCCATTGTCATGATTACGAGTGGATACGATCCAATAGTCGGCTATGCCGCATTATGGGATGGTATGGTCGGAAATCCACGTGCAATAGGTGAAACACTCCGTACGATGATTCCGCTTGTTCTTGCTGGTTTATCAGTAGCGTTTGCCTTCCGTACAGGTTTGTTTAATATCGGGGTAGAAGGACAATTGCTAGTGGGATGGCTCGCTGCTGTTTGGTTCGGTTATGCTGTTTCTTTACCAGCCTTCATCCATGTCCCATTATCGATATTAGTTGCAGCGCTTGCTGGTGGACTGTGGGGATTTATTCCTGGATATTTAAAAGGGAAGTTTAAGGTAAATGAAGTTATTGTCACAATTATGATGAACTATATCGCGCTTTATGTAACTTATTACATCATAAGGAATTTTCTACATGAAGCAAATGAAAAATCGTATGATATAAAAGCGAGTGCGTCTTTAGCTTCTTCTTGGTTATCCTCTTTAACAGATGGCTCTCGCCTGCACTGGGGAATCGTTGTAGCGATTGTTGTAGCACTTATTATGTGGTTTATATTAGATCGTACAACATTAGGTTACGAGCTTAAATCGGTTGGATTTAATCAGCACGCTTCTAAATATGCTGGAATGAAAGTGTCACGTAATGTTGTATTATCAATGACAATAGCTGGTGCATTTGCTGGAATTGGTGGTGCAATGGAGGGTCTTGGAACATTCCAAAGTATGACAGCGATGTCTTCTTTTACAGGAATAGGATTTGATGGTATTGCCGTGGCTCTTCTTGGTGCAAATAATGCATTTGGTATTTTGTTATCAGCACTATTATTTGGCGGATTGAAAAGTGCTGCACCGCAAATGAACTTTGAAGCGAACGTTCCATCTGAACTCATTAATGTTATTATTGCATGTATTATTTTCTTTGTAGCGTGTAGTTACATTTTACGATGGGCACTTTCTCGTTTTAGCAAGGAGGGGAAATAAATGAGTTTCCTAGATATTGTAGCCATTCTTGTTACAGGTACGTTATATACGGCAGCACCGATTATTTTTACAGCGCTTGGAGGCGTATTTAGTGAACGTTCTGGTGTTGTTAACATTGCATTAGAAGGTTTAATGTTGTTTGGTGCATTTGTTGGTGTAGTTACAACTTTATTAATGGGAGATACATGGGGAGCGATGACGCCGTGGATTGCGCTTATTTTTGCAGCGATTGGCGGGGGATTATTTGCACTTCTTCATGCGGTTGCATCCATTACATTCCGCGCTGATCAAGTTGTCAGCGGAGTAGCGATTAATTTTTTAGCGTTAGGATTAACAGTGTTTGCGATTAAAAAGATTTTTGGAAAAGGTCAAACTGATTTTATCCAATATCGTATTGAAAAAATTGATATTCCGGGCCTTTCTGATATTCCTGTTATTGGAAAAGTGTTTTTCTCTGATGTACCATTAACCTCTTATATTGCAATCATTTTAGCATTTGTAGTTTGGTATGTGATTTATAAAACACCATTTGGTTTACGATTACGTGCTGTTGGGGAACATCCCATGGCAGCTGATACAATGGGTATTAATGTTTATAAAATGCGCTATATTGCAGTTTGTTTATCAGGTATGTTTGCTGGTGTTGGCGGTGCAGTATTTTCAACATCTATCTCAAATAACTTTTCTGGGGCTACAATTACAGGGCAAGGATTTTTAGCGTTAGCAGCAATGATTTTTGGGAAATGGCATCCAATTGGAGCTCTAGGTGCAGCGTTATTTTTTGGATTTGCACAGTCACTTGGTGTTACAGGTGGTACAATTCCTGTTTTAGATCAAATTCCAAGTATCTTTTTAACGATATTACCATATGTATTAACAATTTTTGCACTTGTCGGTTTTGTTGGACGTTCCGAAGCTCCGAAAGCGCTTGGAACACCATATGAAAAAGGAAAACGTTAAAAGCTAAAAAGCTCGCACATTAGTGCGAGTTTTTTTACATACAATAACGTTAATACATGAGAAAATTTGCATTTTCTTTTGTGAAAACTGTATATTGAAGAAGAAAATTCCTTTTTAGAGGAGGTTTACAAATGGATCTTATAAAACAAGAAACACATGAATTAGGTGGATTACGTGTACATATGATTCCGACAGAAAAATATAAAACGAATACATTTGTGTTACGGTTAAAGTCACCGTTATGTGAAGAAACAGTAACAGAACGGGCTTTGCTTCCTTATGTATTACAAAGTGCTACAGAAACACATCCGTCTGTCATTCGAATTCGTCAATATTTAGAGGAGTTATATGGTTCGTCATTAGCTGTTGATGTAAGTAAAAAAGGTGAGGATCATGTTATTTCTATTTATATAGACATTGCCAATGAAACATATTTACAAGAAGCGCCGCCACTCTTTGAAAAAGCGCTTGCTATGCTTGCTGATATTTTACTAAGACCAGCAACAGAAGGAAATGGTTTTTTACAAACGGTTGTAGAAAGTGAAAAACGTGCACTCGTGCAGCGGATTGAATCTACGTTTGATGATAAAATGCGCTATGCAAATGAACGACTCATCGAAGAAATGTGTAAAGTAGAACCGTACCGCTTAAGTGCAAACGGTCAAAAAGAGTGTGTTTCTAAGATTACAAACGAAACTTTGTATCAATATTATAAAAAAGTATTAGATGAAGATGAAATGGATTTATATATTATAGGTGATATTGAAGAAGGGGCTCTTGACCTTGTGAAACGGTACTTTTCTGTTTCTAAACGTGAACCGAAAGAAAGAAATGTATTGCTTCATAAGAAAAATGAAGAAGAACAAGAGGTTGTAGAAAAACAAGAACTAAAGCAAAGTAAATTAAATATTGGATACCGCACATATATTACGTATCGCGACGAAGACTATTTTGTTTTACAGTTATTTAATGGATTATTTGGTGGTTTTTCGCATTCGAAATTATTTGTTAATGTACGTGAGAAAAACAGCTTGGCATATTATGCTGCCTCTCGCTATGAAAGTCATAAAGGACTTCTATTCGTAATGTCTGGAATTGAGGGGGAAAATTATGAAAAAGCTGTTACGATTATTAAAGAACAAATGAGAGCGATGCAAAATGGTGATTTTACTGATGAGGAAATTGTACAAACAAAAAGTGTAATTAAAAATCAAGTTTTAGAGACGATTGATACGCCGCGCGGTCTTGTAGAACTTCTGTACCATGGCGTAATTGCAAATTATGACCGCCCTGTAGAAGAATGGTTAACAGAGATTGAACGAGTAACGAAAGATGAAATCGTTAAGGTAGCCAATAATATTCAGCTAGATACAATTTACTTCTTACATGGGACGGAGGGTGTTTAAGATGGAAAAAATCGTGTATGAACAATTAAAAGAAACGCTGTATTACGAAAAACTGTCCAATGGTTTAGAAGTATATATTCTCCCAAAACAAGATTTTAATAAAACGTATGCAACATTTACGACAAAGTATGGTTCTATCGATAATACGTTTGTGCCACTTGGAAAAAATGAGATGCTTCGTGTGCCGGATGGCATTGCACATTTTCTAGAGCATAAATTATTTGAAAAAGAGGATCACGATGCGTTTCAATTATTTAGTAAGCAAGGAGCTTCTTCAAACGCATTCACATCGTTTACAAGAACTGCATATTTATTTTCTTGCACATCAAACGTTGAAAAGAATTTAGAAACATTGTTAGATTTCGTGCAAGATCCATACTTTTCTGAACAAACGGTCGAGAAAGAGAAGGGGATTATTGGGCAAGAAATTCAAATGTATCAAGATAATGCCGATTGGCGTTTATATTTTGGATTAATTGACAGTTTATATAGGAAACACCCTGTAAAGATTGATATCGCTGGAACAATTGATTCAATTAGTGAAATTACGAAAGATTTACTGTATGAGTGTTATCATACATTTTATCACCCAAGCAATATGTTGCTATTTGTTGTTGGTTCGATTGATCCAGAGAAAACGATGGATTTAGTGCGTCAAAATCAAGCGAAGAAAAATTATACTGCTCAATCTGAAATTGCACGATCTTTTGATGAAGAACCAGAACAAGTAAATGAGAAAAAAATGATTATTACAATGCCGGTACAAACACCGAAATGCTTAGTTGGTGTGAAAACACAAGACTTGAAGCGACAAGGAAAAGACTTGTTAAAACAAGAAATTGCTTTAACGCTTATGTTAGATTATTTATTTGGAAAAAGTTCTACCCATTATGAAACATTGTATAATGAGGGTTTAATTGATGATACGTTTTCGTACGATTATACAGAAGAAAGTAGTTTCGGTTTTGCGATGATTGGTGGAGATACGAAGCACCCAGATGAATTAGCAAAGCGAATAACGGATATTTTACTACAAACGAATTATGATGAGTTGTGCGGGGAAACGTTAGAGCGTGTGAAAAAGAAGAAAATAGGTGGTTTTTTACGTTCGCTAAATTCACCAGAGTATATTGCAAATCAATTCACACGATATGCATTTAACGGCTCTAGTCTGTTTGACGCATTATCTGTTTTGGAAAGTTTATCAATTCAAGATTTACAAACAGTTGCGAAGAGCTTTTTAGAAGAAGAACGATTTAGCATTTGTCAGGTACTTCCAAAGAAATGATGAAGTAGAGAGAGGAAAAAGATGAAGAAGTTTGCATTAGTTACCGGGGGAAGTGGAGGAATCGGCTCTGCCGTTGTAAGACGATTAGTAAAAGATGGCTACGCGGTGTATGTTCATTATAACCAAGGTGAAAAGAGAGTTCAGCAATTAGAGCAAGAACTTAAAGGTATTATTCCCGTTCAGGCTAATTTATCAGAAATAGATGGTGCTTCGGAATTATGGTCGCAAATTCATCATCCAATTGAGACAATTGTATATGCAGCTGGGCAAAGTATTTTTGGATTAACGACAGATGTTACAGAGGAACAATTAAATAGGATGGTGGAGTTGCAAGTGAAAAATGTATATAAACTTGTTTCATTTGCACTTCCCTCAATGATTCGAAATCGAAGTGGGAATATTGTTGTTATTTCTTCCATTTGGGGACAAATAGGTGCTTCATGCGAAGTGTTGTATTCAATGGTGAAAGGAGCGCAAAATTCATACGTAAAAGCATTGGCGAAAGAGGTTGCATTAAGTGGTGTACGGGTGAATGCGATTGCTCCAGGTGCAATTGAAACAGAAATGATGCGTGTATTTTCGAATGAAGAAAAGCAAGAGATTGCAGAAGAAATTCCGCTTGGCCGATTAGGGGTGGCAGAGGAAGTAGCCAATACAGTTGCATTTGTAGTTTCTTCTCAAGCATCTTATATAACAGGTCAAATCATTGGAGTGAATGGGGGCTGGCATTGTTAATCGTTTAAAGTAAGGAGTATTGTATTTTGCATTTTGTTCGTACATAAAAAAGAGCATAGTGGCAAATAGTAAATATGACTCCATTACTTAATAGTGAGGTGCTTAACGATGTCAGTATTAGATAACTTTGAACAATGGAAAGGCTTTTTAGGAGAGCGTTTAGACCAAGCGCAAGGAAAAGGTTTAGACGGCGGGGCAATTTCTGATATGGCTTATCGCATTGGGGATTATTTAGCAAATGAAGTAGAAGCGCGTAATGACCAAGAAAAATTATTGGCGGAGCTGTGGAAGGTTGCAGATGAACAAGAGCAACATATAATTGCGAATTTAATGGTAAAAATGGTCAAACATAAGTAGTGAAAAGAGAGGAAGTATCCTCTCTTTTTTGTCGATTTTGAGAATCCTTCAATTAAATCGAGTTCTCGATTGTACATTTCACTTTCCTATTAGGGGAAAATCATATAATATAGTACGTAGGTGTAAAGTAAGCAAGGGGAGTGTCATCAAATGATTGAATGGTATTTTGAGTATGAAATACATAAAAACCGACCTGGCTTGCTTGGTGATGTTTCTTCGTTAATCGGTATGCTTGGTATTAATATTGTTACAATTAATGGGGTAGACAATGCTAGGCGCGGACTATTATTAATGTGTGAGAATCAAGAACAAATTTCTAGACTTGAATCAATTCTAAATACGATGGATAATATAACTGTAACGAAATATCGTCCACCGAAGCTTCGTGATCGATTAGCAGTTCGGCACGGAAGATATATACAGCGAGATGCGGATGATAAGAAAACATTTCGTTTTGTTCGTGATGAATTAGGTTTACTTGTCGATTTTATGGCGGAACTTATGAAAAAAGATGGCCATAAATTAATTGGAATTCGTGGAATGCCGCGCGTTGGAAAAACAGAGTCCATCGTTGCTGCAAGTGTTTGTGCAAATAAACGTTGGCTTTTTGTATCGTCGACTCTTATTAAACAGACGGTACGCAGTCAATTAATTGAAGATGAATATAATGATGATAATATCTTTATTTTAGATGGAATTGTTTCAACGAAGCGCGCAAATGAACGACACTGGCAGCTTGTTCGCGAAATTATGAGATTGCCAGCAACAAAGGTTGTAGAGCATCCAGATGTATTTGTGAGTCAGTCAGAATATACTCTTGATGATTTTGATTACATTATTGAGTTGAGAAATGATTACGATGAAGAAATTCAATACAGTCTAGTAGATGAAATTGAACAAGGAAATCAAAATAATTTTTCTATGTTCGACTTTTAAAGAAATATTGAGGTGTTAGCATTGACAGAATTAGGACAAAAGCTGAAAGAAGCACGAGAATTGAAAGGTTTTTCCATCGATCAGCTGCAGGAAGTTACGAAAATTCAAAAACGCTATTTGATTAGTATTGAAGAAGGAAATTTAAGTATATTGCCTGGGGATTTTTACGCACGTGCCTTTATAAAGCAATATGCAGAAGCAGTTGGATTAAATGGAGAGGCGGTACTAGAAGAATATAGACACGAAATACCGCAGTCGGTTTCTCAGGATGTTCCGCAAATTTCCACGGGACAAAAAGCACAGGAAACTGTGCAAAGAGCAGCTACATCACCAATTGCAGATCATATGCCTAAAATTTTAATTACATTGCTTGTTATTGCTGTCGGTGTTGCAATTTGGTTTGTGTTTCAGTTTGTTTTAGGTAAAAGTGACGATGGTCAAGTAAAACAAACGAAAAATGCACAAACAGAAGTGGAAAAAGCAGAAAATTCTCCTCTTGATCAAAAGAAAGAAGAAAAGAAAGAAAAGAAAGAAAAGAAAGAAGAGAAAAAAGCAGAAGCACCTCAACAAGCTCAGCAGCAACAAAATACAGCTCAAGAAGAGATTAAAGTTGTTGAAAAAAATGGGAAAGAATCTACATTAGAACTAAGCCATAATAAAGAATTTAAGGTAGAAATTCATGCAAAAGGTACAAGTTATGTAGATATTAAAAACGAAGGTGATAAAGTACTCTATACAGGTACTTTAAAAAAGGATGAAACACAACGACAGGATTTATCGTCAGAACATGTTGTTCGTTTAAACATTGGTAGTGCGCCAAATGTTGAAATCAAAATTAACGGTAAAGTTGTTGAATTCCCACAAAATGCAGAAGAAATGTATCATCAAATTTTGGTGATTAAAAACCTAGGAGAACAACCTGCTCAATAATAGTCATCGTTCCGATGACTTTTTTCAATGCATAAACCGTTTTTGACATGATGGAGGAATAGCTGTGAATTTACCAAATAAAATTACTGTATCAAGAATTTGCTTAATTCCTATATTTTTAATTATTATGCTCGTTCCGTTTGATTGGGGAGTATATACAATTGGAGATGTAGAATTGCCAATTCAGCACTTAGTTGGAGCTCTTGTTTTTATTATTGCTTCTGCGACAGATTGGATTGATGGCCATTATGCAAGAAAACATAATCTTGTAACGAATCTAGGGAAATTTTTAGACCCTTTGGCGGATAAATTATTGGTATCTGCAGCATTAATTACGCTTGTAGATTTACATTATGTAGCAACTTGGATGGCGGTTGTTATTATTAGCCGAGAATTTGCTGTTACAGGTTTGCGTCTCGTATTAGCTGGCACAGGAGAAGTGGCTGCTGCGAAAATGCCTGGGAAAATTAAAATGTGGATGCAAGTTATTGCGATTTCTGCCTACTTACTTCACGATGTTCCGTTTAATTTAATTCCAATTCCAATTGCAGATATTTCAATATGGATTGCACTTATCTTTACGATTATTTCAGGATGGGATTATTTCTGGAAAAATAGAGCGGTGTTTGTTGATTCGAAATAACGGCTTATGGGGGAATGGAAGATGAATGCGGAGATTATCGCGGTTGGTACAGAGCTATTGCTTGGGCAAATTGCGAATACGAATGCCAAGTTTTTATCAGAAAAACTAGCATCTATCGGAATCGATGTATATTATCACACTGTTGTAGGGGATAACAATAATCGCTTACGCCGGGCAATTGAAATTGCTCAAAAACGTGCAGATATATTGATTTTTACAGGTGGTTTAGGACCGACAAAAGACGATTTAACGAAAGAAACAATTGCGTCCTCCTTGCAGGAAGAGCTTGTATATGATGAAGTAGCACTCAATTCCATTGTTGATTATTATAAAAGAACGGGAAGAGAGTTTACCGAAAATAATAAAAAACAAGCTCTTGTTTTAAGGGGAGCGACTGTGTTTGCTAATGATCATGGTATGGCTCCGGGTATGGGATTATGTAAGAATAACAAGGTGTATATTTTACTCCCTGGACCGCCTAAAGAAATGAATCCAATGTATATAAGTTATGTAGAGAATTGGCTTCTTTCTTTTACATCTGGTGAGAATCTATATTCTCGTACTCTTCGATTTTTTGGAATTGGAGAATCGCAATTAGAAGCAAAGGTTCAAGATTTAATAGATGCTCAAACGAATCCGACCATTGCTCCCCTTGCTTCTGAAGGAGAAGTAACGCTTCGCCTAACAGCAAAGCACAATGATGCAAAAGAAGCTGAATCTTTAATAAATCATATAGAAGAATTGATTTTACAAAGAGTAGGGTCATTTTTTTACGGATACAATCAAGATCTTCTTCATAAAAAAGCAATTGCTTTGCTCAAACAAAAGTGTTTAACAGTTGCATGTGCTGAAAGTTTAACAGGTGGCTTATTTGGTGATCGTATTACTGAAGTTGCCGGTGTATCTTCTCTGTTTAAAGGTGGCGTAATTTGTTATAGCAATGATGTAAAACAACATGTATTACATGTGCCAGAAAAGACTTTACAAACAGATGGAGCTGTTAGTGAATCTTGTGCCCGTTATCTTGCTGAAAATGTGAAAAAACTAATGCAAACGAATGTTGGAATTAGTTTTACTGGAGTAGCAGGGCCAGGGGCGTCTGAAGGAAAAGAGCCGGGGACAGTGTTTATGGGTTTAGCCATAGATGAACAGCCGACGGTAGTTATTCCCCTTACATTAAGTGGAAGTCGTCAACAAATTCGTGAACGAACTGTTAAATATGGATTTTATCATCTGTATAAGAAGCTAGAAGAGATATAAATCTCTTCTAGCTTTTGCTATTTTATATAGAAAAATAGAGGGTTTCCTCTACTGGAAAATAAAAAATCGAATAAACGTTCGATTTTTGTTGGCATAATGGGGAGAAAATATGTATAATAAGATTAGCATTTAAGTTAAGGAGGAATTTTTGAATGAGTGATCGTCAAGCGGCATTAGATATGGCGTTAAAACAAATAGAAAAACAATTCGGTAAAGGCTCTATTATGAAACTAGGAGAGCAAGCGGAACGTAGGATCTCTACTGTATCAAGTGGTTCGTTAGCACTTGATGTTGCCCTTGGAGTTGGTGGTTATCCACGTGGCCGTATTATTGAAATTTATGGACCTGAAAGTTCAGGTAAAACAACGGTTTCCTTACATGCAATTGCAGAGGTACAACGTCAAGGCGGACAAGCGGCATTTATTGATGCAGAACATGCAATGGATCCTGTATATGCACAAAAACTAGGTGTTAACATTGATGAATTACTATTATCTCAACCAGACACGGGAGAACAAGCATTAGAAATTGCAGAGGCATTAGTGCGAAGCGGTGCAATTGATATTATTGTTATTGACTCGGTAGCAGCACTTGTTCCAAAAGCAGAGATTGAAGGAGAAATGGGTGACACTCACGTTGGTTTACAAGCACGTTTAATGTCACAAGCTCTTCGTAAATTATCTGGTGCGATTAACAAGTCAAAAACAATTGCAATTTTCATTAACCAAATTCGTGAAAAAGTTGGGGTAATGTTTGGAAATCCAGAAACAACTCCAGGTGGACGTGCGTTGAAATTCTATTCAACTGTGCGTTTAGAAGTACGTCGTGCTGAGCAGTTAAAGCAAGGTAACGATATTGTTGGTAATAAAACAAAAGTGAAAGTAGTAAAAAATAAAGTAGCGCCTCCTTTCCGCGTTGCAGAGGTTGATATTATGTACGGAGAAGGAATCTCGAGAGAAGGCGAAATTTTAGATATGGCTTCTGAACTTGATATCGTTCAAAAGAGCGGAGCTTGGTATTCTTATAATGAGGAACGCTTAGGACAAGGGCGTGAAAATGCGAAGCAATTCTTAAAAGAAAATCCAGAACTTACAGATGAAATAGCATTCTTTATTCGTGAGCATCATGGCATTGGTGAAGAGGGTGCATCTGGAAGCGGAGAAGATAAGACTCTTCTTGATGATTAAAAGACACGGTTTCGTGTCTTTTATTTTTTATTTTTCTCTGGTCTATAATAGTCAATTTCAAAGTTGTACTAAAAACATAGAAAGTAAGTTGAGAATAACCTGGTGGCATCTGTCCAATTGGTTTCACTATATAAATCCATTTTAATATTTCTGCATAAAAGTCGCTGCTATACCAAATGCAATATGACCGCTACTGGCTTTCTTCCTTTGTTTGAAACCTCGCATATGGCACAAAGGGGTCTGACCGCTTCTAGCACGGCCAGGTGCTCTCATTTCCCTCTAAAAAGAAAAGGGCTTACATGTCGTTTTTTCAAATTGTATTTATATAATAATCAGAGGAAGATAAAAAAAATCTCACGAATGGTAGTTTCACTTTATGGTAGGTAAAGAAAGTAAAGGTAGACAATGCTTGACAATGAAAATAGCGGTAGATACAATGATAATGTATATTTTTTCTTATATTATATACGACACACTCTTCTCAAGAAGAGAAGTAACATTCGGAGAGGACGTATACTTTCCGAAATAAGCATATGTCTAGTTTAATTGTGAATTGAAGAAAGTCCCTTGAAAAGGCGGGACGAAGGTCATCGCTGTACGTTGCAGATGCAAACAATGTACATCCATGCAGTCTTTTTTCATTCATAGCAAGAGGAGGTGAAATTATGAGTAATGAAGTTTGGATACTCATCTCCATTTTGCTGGCCATCGTCAGTGCAGTTGTTGGGTTTTTTGTTCGAAAGTCCATTGCAGAAGCGAAGATTAACGGTGCGACTAATGAAGCGAAGCGCATTGTAGAAGATGCAAATCGTCAAGCAGAAGCACTGAAAAAAGAAGCGCTATTAGAAGCAAAGGATGAAATTCATACACTTCGTACAGAAGCGGAATTAGAAATTCGTGACCGAAGAAGCGAGTTGCAAAAACAAGAAAATCGTTTAATGCAAAAAGAAGAGAACCTTGATCGAAAAGATGAATCGCTTGAGAAAAGTCAGCAATTATTAGAAAAGAAAGAGGAATCTCTTGTAGCAAGACAACAGCGGATTGAAGATTTGGAAAGCAAAGTGGGAGAGTTAGTACAAAAACAGCAAGATGAATTAGAGCGTATTTCTAACCTAACACGTGATCAAGCAAGAGCTATTATCTTAGAAAAAGTTGAAAATGAAATTTCGCATGAAATCGCTGTTATGGTAAAAGAAACTGAGGTACGTGCAAAAGAAGAAGCGGATAAGAAAGCGAAAGAAATCTTATCTTTAGCTATGCAAAGATGTGCTGCTGATCACGTTGCAGAAACAACGGTTTCAGTTGTAAATCTTCCAAATGACGAGATGAAGGGTCGTATTATCGGACGTGAAGGCCGTAATATTCGTACGTTAGAAACATTAACGGGTATTGATTTAATTATTGATGATACGCCAGAAGCGGTAATACTATCAGGTTTTGACCCGATTCGTCGTGAAACTGCTCGTATTGCTTTGGATAAACTTGTACAAGACGGACGTATTCACCCAGCGCGTATTGAAGAAATGGTTGAAAAATCAAGACGTGAAGTGGATGAGTATATTCGTGAAGTTGGAGAACAAACGACTTTTGAAGTAGGTGTACATGGATTACACCCAGACTTAATTAAGATTTTAGGTCGTTTGAAATTTAGAACAAGCTACGGTCAAAACGTCCTAAAACACTCTATGGAGGTTGCTTACTTAGCTGGGCTAATGGCAGCAGAACTTGGTGAGGACGAAAAACTGGCTCGTCGTGCTGGTTTATTGCATGATATCGGAAAGGCAATTGACCATGAAGTTGAAGGTAGCCACGTTGAAATTGGCGTCGAGCTTGCGACAAAATATAAAGAGCATCCAGTTGTTATCAATAGTATTGCATCTCATCATGGGGATACAGAACCGACTTCTATTATCGCAGTTCTTGTGGCTGCGGCAGATGCACTGTCAGCAGCAAGACCTGGAGCGCGAAGTGAGACGCTTGAAAATTATATTCGTCGTCTTGAAAAGCTTGAAGAGATTTCCGAGTCTTATGAAGGTGTTGAGAAATCCTATGCAATCCAAGCTGGACGTGAAGTTCGTATCTTAGTGAAGCCAGATACAATTGATGACTTAGAGGCTCATCGTTTAGCACGTGATATTCGAAAACGTATTGAAAATGAACTGGATTATCCGGGACATATTAAAGTTACCGTTATTCGGGAAACTCGTGCAGTTGAATATGCAAAATAAAGTGGTGGTGTTGCACCACTTTATTTTTTTGTGCCGAGAATGGACACAATATAGAAAAGCTTGTAGAATCGGAAGTGATTCACGAAATAGGATGATGTGAGAAAATCCGTATTTTTTATAAGTGAAGATTGTAGTTTATGAGAATAAACTGCGAAGAATGTATAGATGGAAAGGGTAAGAACAATGAGAATTTTATTTGTTGGGGATGTAGTAGGCTCGCCAGGAAGAAAGATGATTCAAGATTACGTGCCTGCGTTAAAGAAAAAATATACACCTACAGTTACGATTATTAACGGAGAAAATGCTGCAGGTGGACGTGGCATTACAGAGAAAATTTATCGTAATTTTTTAGAGTGCGGTGCACAAGCAGTTACACTTGGAAACCATGCGTGGGATAACCGTGAAATTTTTGAATTTATTGATGATGCAAAGTATCTTGCAAGACCAGCAAATTTCCCAGAAGGAACGCCAGGAAAAGGACTTGTTTTTGTAAATTGTAATGGTGTAGAAGTAGCGGTAATTAATTTACAAGGCCGTACATTCCTGCCACCAATTGATTGTCCATTCCGAAAAGTGGACGAATTGATTAAAATCGCAAAAAAACGTACGAACATTATTTTTATTGATTTTCATGCGGAAACGACGAGTGAAAAGCAAGCGCTTGGATGGTATGTAGATGGACGTGCTACAGCAGTTGTTGGTACGCACACACACGTTCCAACAGCGGATAATCGTATTTTACCAGATGGAACAGCTTATATTACAGATGTTGGGATGACAGGTCCATATGATGGAATTTTAGGAATGGATCGCGAAGCTGTGCTGAAGAAATTTTTAACAAACCTTCCAGTACGATTTGAAGTAACGAGTGGAAGAACGCAGTTAAGTGCCGTGCTAATTGATGTAGATCCTAATACAGGAAAAGCTAAAAAAATTGATCGTATTTTAATTAATGATGATCAACCATTTTTTGAATAAAACGCATAAAAGTTAGAAAAGAAAATATATTTTAATTTTTTAGAAAAATTACGAATTTTTAGCAGGAATATGAATCATTGCTCGTGAATATAAGTAAAAAGTGAACTCAATCGCTAATATTTTTTAAAGAAACGAGGAGGAAACGAGCAATGGAAATATTAAAAGTTAAAGCAACTTCAGTACCTAACTCTGTAGCTGGTGCACTTGCTGGAGTCATTCGTGAGCGTGGTTCAGCAGAAATGCAAGCAATTGGTGCAGGTGCATTGAATCAAGCCGTAAAGGCAGTAGCAATTGCGAGAGGATTTGTGGCGCCGAGTGGTGTGGATTTGATATGTATCCCAGCCTTCACAGATATTATGATTGATGGTGAAGAACGTACAGCGATTAAATTAATTGTAGAGCCTCGTTAAATTGGATGACCTGTTTGCATTTGCAAACAGGTCATTTTTATCCCTCTATTTGTGGACAGTTAGCCCCTCAACTTAAGGGGCAAGGGGGGGATGAAGCTTACCGCTAATGGAATGATCATTTTCTACAAGAAGATTTTGTTTTCCAGCCGTAACAATACAATAAAAGATAAGAATGTTTTAGGAAGAAAGGATGAGGAGCATTGAAAATTTTTGATGCGCACTGTGATGTATTGTGGCAGTTATGGATGGGGAAAGGAAAGCGAACTTTTCAAAATGATTCTTCTTTACATATTACATATGATCAGTTAACAAAAAATGGTGGTAGTATTCAATGCTTTGCGATTTATGTACCGGAAGAAGTTTCGTATGAACAGCGATTTGCAGTTGCATTAGAGATGGCAAATATATTTCATGAACAAATTTTGGCACTTCCAAATATAAAATGGATTAGGACAAAAGAAGATATTCAACAATTGGGAACGGATGATATAGGAGCGCTTTTAACTTTAGAAGGATGCGATGCAATTGGAAAAGAATTAACGAAGCTAAAAACGTTGTATTATCTTGGCGTTCGTTCTGTTGGACTTACTTGGAACTATGCGAACTTAGTTGCGGATGGAGCGTTAGAGTCTCGAGATGGCGGCTTAACACTGTTTGGCGAAAAAGTAGTAGAAGACTTAAATTGTTACAAGCTATGGACAGATGTTTCTCATCTGTCAGAGAAAGGGTTTTGGGATGTAATGGAGCTTTCTAATTATCCAATTGCATCGCATTCAAATAGTTATGAGTTATGTCCGCATCCAAGAAATTTAACGAATGAACAAATTAGAGCATTAATTCAAAAAGATGGAATGATTGGGATAACATTCGTCCCAATGTTTTTGGCTGCAAACAAGTCTGTTTGTACAGATGATATATTAAGGCACGTAGAGCATGTATGTATGCTTGGCGGTGAGAAGAATATTGGATTCGGATCAGATTTTGATGGAATCACGGAAACAGTCGTACATGTGGAAAGGTATGAGCATTATGAATATGTCATAAATGAACTATTAAAGCGATATAAAGAAGAGCAAGTAAATAATTTCATATATCGTAATTTTATACACAATATTCCGTTTTAGAATATTGTTATAAAATTGTTTATTGAAAAGTTAGAAAATTTGTGAAAATAAGCAATAAAATTGTATCAAATTGTTGCATTTTTACGGTTGTAGGGCTAGAATTGTAAACGAATTAAGATTATGCGAAACATTCATTGAAATTAGAAGACGTATAATTTGTGTTCATTGTAGTTTCTTGTTTTAAAAAGTGCTAAACTAGTACTGTAAAAAATACACTACAATGTATGCAGTTAAAGGGGTGTAGGAAATGATTAGTCAACTTTCATGGAAAGTTGGAGGCCAACAAGGTGAAGGAATTGAAAGTACAGGAGAAATCTTCTGTATTGCATTAAACCGACTAGGTTATTATTTATATGGCTATCGCCATTTTTCATCACGAATTAAAGGTGGTCATACAAACAATAAAATTCGCGTAAGTACAACAGAGGTACGCGCGATATCAGATGATTTAGATATTTTAATTGCATTTGATCAAGAAACGATTGATTTTAACTTCCACGAACTACGTCCTGGTGGAATTGTTGTTGCTGATGCAAAATTCAATCCAAGCATTCCTGAAGGAACAGATGTAACTTTATATGCAATTCCATTTACGGATATTGCTTCTGAGCTAGGTACATCTTTAATGAAAAACATGGTTGCGGTTGGAGCGTCTAGTGCGGTATTAGGGCTAGATGAAAAAGTGTATTTAGAAGTTGTAGATGAAATTTTCGGTCGTAAAGGAGAGCAAGTTGTTCAGAAGAACATGGAAGCAATTCAGCGCGGCTCTCAATATATGAAAGAATTGCTCGGCGAAAAAGTAAATATGATGCAACTTGAAAAAGCAGATGGGAAAAAACGTATGTTTATGATTGGGAACGATGCAATCGCATTTGGTGCAGTAGCTGGCGGTGCGCGTTTTATGTCTGCTTATCCAATTACACCCGCTTCTGAGATTATGGAATACTTAATTAAGAAGCTTCCAAAAGTAGGAGGAACGGTTATTCAAACTGAGGATGAAATCGCTGCTTGTACGATGGCAATTGGTGCAAACTATGCTGGTGTACGTACATTAACAGCTTCAGCTGGTCCTGGTTTATCTCTCATGATGGAAGCGATTGGACTAGCTGGGATTACAGAAACACCTCTTGTAATCATTGATACACAGCGTGGTGGACCAAGTACGGGATTACCAACAAAACAAGAACAATCTGATTTAATGGCAATGATTTACGGAACGCATGGTGAGATTCCGAAAATCGTTATGGCACCAAGTACTGCTGAAGAGGCATTCTATGATATTGTCGAAGCATTTAACTTAGCTGAAGAATATCAAGTTCCAGTTATCTTTTTAACAGATTTACAACTTTCTTTAGGTAAACAAACAGTAGAACCGCTTCAATTAGAAAGAGTTGAAATTCGCCGTGGTAAACTGGATTTACATGCTGAGTTACCAGAGCGTGAAAATAAAGCATACTTCAAACGTTATGAAGTAACAGAAGATGGTATTTCCCCACGTGTTGTACCTGGTATGAAAAATGGTATTCACCATGTAACAGGCGTAGAGCACGATGAAACTGGAAAACCATCTGAATCAGCACTGAACCGTAGTGCACAAATGGACAAACGTTTCCGTAAAATGGAGAATATTAAGTTTAATACCCCTGTATACAAAAATGCAAAATATGATGACGCTGATGTATTATTAGTAGGCTTTAACTCAACTCGTGGCGCAATTGAAGAAGCGATGGAACGTTTAGAGCAAGAAGGATTAAAAGTAAATCATGCTCATGTTCGCTTAATTCATCCATTCCCAACGGCTGAAATGCTGCCGCTTGTGAAAGAGGCAAAACGTGTTGTCGTTGTAGAAAACAATGCAACTGGACAGCTTGCTAATATTATGAAGATGAATCTTGGCAATGGGGAGAAAATTTCTAGTCTGCTGAAATATGATGGAAACCCGTTCTTGCCAAAAGAAATTTACAACGAATGCAAAAAAGGGGTTGTTTTAAATGGCAACATTTAAGGACTTTCGTAATAGTGTAAAACCAAACTGGTGTCCAGGTTGCGGTGACTTCTCAGTACAAGCAGCAATTCAGCGTGCAGCTGCCAATGTAGGTTTAAATCCTGATGAATTAGCGGTTATTTCTGGTATCGGTTGCTCTGGTCGTATCTCTGGTTACATTAACTCTTACGGTGTTCATAGTATTCACGGACGTGCCCTTCCAATTGCACAAGGTGTAAAAATGGCAAATCGTGATTTAACAGTTATCGCATCAGGTGGTGACGGTGACGGTTTTGCAATCGGTATGGGACATACGATTCATTCTATTCGTCGTAATATTGATATCACGTACATTGTTATGGATAACCAAATTTACGGTTTAACGAAAGGCCAAACTTCACCACGTAGTGAAGCGGGCTTTAAAACGAAAAGTACGCCGCAAGGATCAATTGAACCAGCGCTATCTGTAATGGAGATGGCATTAACTGCTGGAGCAACGTTCGTAGCACAAAGTTTCTCTAGTGATTTAAAAGAATTAACACAGCTAATTGAAGCTGGTATTCAACATAAAGGTTTCTCGCTCATCAACGTATATAGCCCATGTGTAACATATAACAAGGTAAACACGTACGATTGGTTTAAAGAGAATTTAACAAGACTTAGCGAAGTAGAAGGATATGATCCATCTAATCGTATGCTTGCAATGCAAACATTAATGGAAAACAAAGGTTTAGTAACAGGTTTAATTTATCAAAATAAAGAACAACCTTCTTACCAAGAGCTTGTAAAAGGTTATAGTGAAAAACCATTAGTTCATGCTGATCTGCAAATGGACCAAAAAATGTTTGATGAGCTTGTAGCAGAGTTCATGTAATAGATGAAAGGCTATCGAAAATTCGGTAGCCTTTTCTGATACAAAATTATGATTAAGTCCTTACATAATAAGTTGTATTTTGTTTACTATGAAAATTCGGAATGATAAAATAATAAATAAGAGTCATATTACATGAGCTCCTCTAATCTCCCTTAGTATCAAGTGAAATCGTTCATGAATCCAAGCCATCTCTATTGTTTAATTTGACTGAACGCTTTATACTATAATAATGTGTATAGGAATGAAGCGATATGCTTTTTTATAAAAACAACTTAAACAACAACTAAAAGTTAAAACTTTGTATATGTAAGGTTGAAAGGAGATTATTCATGAACGAAGAGCAACGATTAGCAGGTCAACAAGCAACTTCAACTACTAAAAAAGCAGAAAAAGATTACAGTAAATATTTTGAAAGTGTATATCAGCCACCTTCTTTAAAAGATGCGAAAAAACGTGGAAAAGAAGAAGTTAAAATTGAACGTGACTTTGGCTTACCAGAAGAGTTTCGTAATTTTGGTGCTGGAAGAAAGTTTTATATCCGTACTTATGGATGTCAAATGAATGAGCATGATACAGAAGTAATGGCTGGCATCTTTACGACTCTTGGATATGAGCCAACATTCTCTACAGAAGATGCAGATGTGATTCTACTAAATACATGTGCAATTCGTGAAAATGCTGAAAATAAAGTATTCGGGGAACTTGGTCATTTAAAATCTTTAAAACAAAGAAATCCTGATCTTTTAATTGGTGTATGTGGTTGTATGTCACAAGAGGAATCTGTCGTAAACAGAATTATGCAAAAACATCAGCATGTAGATATGGTATTTGGTACACATAATATCCACCGCCTTCCATACATTTTAAAAGATGCTATGTTTGCGAAAGCGACAGTTGTTGAAGTATGGTCAAAAGAAGGAGATGTCATTGAGAATCTTCCAAAAGTACGCCGCGGGGATATTAAAGCGTGGGTAAACATTATGTACGGATGTGACAAATTCTGCACGTACTGCATCGTACCGTATACACGTGGTAAAGAGCGTAGCCGCCATCCTGAAGACATTATTAAAGAAGTACGTCATTTAGCTGCAAATGGTTATAAAGAAATTACGCTACTTGGTCAAAACGTAAACGCATACGGAAAAGACTTCGAAGATATGAAATATGGTTTAGGAGATCTTATGGATGAACTTCGTAAGATTGACGTAGCACGTATTCGTTTTACAACAAGCCATCCACGCGACTTTGATGATCATTTAGTTGAGGTACTTGGAAAAGGCGGCAATTTAGTTGAACATATTCACTTACCGGTGCAATCTGGAAGTACGGATATGTTGAAAATTATGGCACGTAAATACTCACGTGAACATTATTTAGAACTTGTACGTAAAATTAAAGAAGCGATTCCAAATGCAGTACTAACGACAGATATTATCGTCGGTTTCCCAAATGAAACAGATGAACAATTTGAAGAAACGATGTCGTTATATCGTGAAGTAGGCTTTGATAGTGCATATACATTTATTTATTCACCGCGTGAAGGTACACCGGCTGCAAAAATGCAGGATAATGTACCGATGGAAGTGAAAAAAGAACGTTTGCAACGTTTAAATGCATTAGTAAATGAATTTTCTGCGAAGAAGAATAAAACGTATGAAGGGCAAATTGTTGAAGTGCTTGTTGATGGAGAAAGTAAAAATAATCCTGATGTACTTGCAGGTTATACACGTGCCAATAAACTTGTAAACTTCGTAGCTCCAAAATCTGTAATCGGTCAGCTTGTAAAAGTGAAAGTAACAAAAGCAAAAACTTGGTCTCTAAACGGGGAATTGGTTGAGGAGCCGATCGAGGTGAAATAATAGATGAAAATCTTTACAAAAGATGAAATTGTAGAGCAAGCGAAAGAATTAGCAAAAATGATTTCTGAAACAGAAGAAGTGGATTTCTTTAAACGTGCAGAAGCACAAATTCATAAAAATGAAAATGTAAAACGTACGATTGATGAAATTAAAGCTTTGCAAAAACAAGCAGTAAATTTACAGCATTATGGGAAATGGGAAGCGTTAAAAAAGGTAGAATCGGAAATTGATGCGCTGCAAGATAAACTGGATGAAATTCCAGTTGTCCAACAGTTTAAATCTTCTCAAACATATGTAAATGATTTATTGCAGCTTGTCGCAAGTACAATTTCAAACACCGTCACAGATGAAATTTTAATTTCAACTGGCGGCGATGTGTTAAAAGGAGAGACAGGTGCTGAAGTAGCAAATAAGAAAGGCACTTGCTAAAAAAGATGTCGAGCTCGACATCTTTTTTTTGTTTCATTTCGAATAGGTGATGGCCCAGTTCGTGTTTGTAGCAGTGTCAATGATTGTTTTCGATTTCTGAAAATTAGAGGTTTTCTATCATACCTTTCGAGAGGACTCCCACCTCTAAACATATGTGAAGGTGGTGAGGTGAATCGAAAAAA
>NZ_JBALLY010000031.1:0-7926 GCF_036963045.1 Bacillus sp. JJ864
GATTTCAATATTTTTGTCACTTTTGGGTATACCCTCTTGTTACACTTTAAAAACCTTGATATAATAAGGTTATAGGTTGTCACTTTTAAGTGTTCAATAATTAGTTTCTATACAAAAGGATGTTTTACATATTATCCCAAAAGTGATGATTATAAATCAATTTTAAGGAAGGTGTAATTATGATTTTTGAATGTAGAAATTGCGGAGTGAAAAATGAAATTTCTGAAATTAATGGAAGTTGTAAAGAATGTGACAATAATGATGTGGGGAAATTTAAAATGGTAACTGATGACAAATTTCTAACTGGAATGGGTGCAACGTATTTTTTTTATGAAGCTATGGAAAGTTTAAATCGAGCATTAAAAAATAAAAAGATTTTCATAATAGATCCCAAAAGCGATAAGTCTAAATTATTTCATTCTGTTCAGAATTAATTTTTGTGAAACGAATGAAGAAAGGGTTATAAGGTATGGAACAAAAACATGATTCAATTGGCGAATGTGATATGTGCGGAAATGCTGAACGTTACATAACATATGGTAAAGATAGTTTTGGTGTCCATGTAATGAATTATTGTACATTTGGTTGTTTAGATGAAAGAAGTGTAATGAAAAGGGGAGAAAAGAATATGAAAGCTTATAAAATATATAGTCAATATAATGAAGGGATTGATAAAGGAGCAATATACGTTTCATGTGAGCATGATGAAACCACTGTAGCAAAGTTATTACAATTTTTAGATGAAAAAGTTGTCCAGCATGAGAATAATAAAGTGAAATCATCATTTTTAGATGAAATACCTTTAAGAAATATTCTTTGTAATTATTATGGATTTACGGTAATGAATCCATCTAGATATGAAGAATGTAAAGAAATTGAATTAGAGGGAAATAGGCACAGACAAGACTTGATAGATGTCATTGATAGCCATGATTGGTTTCGTATAGAAGGAATTGATAAAATCATAGAAAGTGAGATTTTAGAACAACAGGAGATCCGAGAAAGATTTATTGAAAAAATCATCCCTGTTATGGAGATTGAATATGGTGATAAACATTTGGTAGAACAAAAATTAGATGATTTTAGTTTAAATGAATTGAAAATGATGAAAGATTATCTATATATAACAGGGAACAGATTGCAAAGTTGTTTAGAAGCGAAATTAACTGATAAGTGGAATGTAAGGCCAGATAACTTTTTCAAAAAGGCGTATTCCAATACAGCATATTGTAAATGTTGTAATAAAGATATTCCTGTAGAAAATATGGATTCAGAAGATATGTGTATACCATGTTATTGCAAAGAAAGAGATATGAAAAAAGAAGAAAAAATTCATGATGTACAGTAATGATACAATCATTTAAAGTCCTAGATTAAAAATAAAGTGGTTTAAAATCAGTGGATTTTGTAGCTTTATAAAAAGTTTGATTAAAATAAGTTTAAAAAAGGGGATGAAGTAAAATGAAAAAATATGCGACTAAACTTCACAACAATGACAGGGACGCTCATTATATTTTTCATGCAACACCTAGTTTAACGCATTATACGTGGCAATGGTATCTTACTAATGATAAAGATAACAGGGGAGAGCCAATTGAAGGACAACAATATGAAAGTCTCGTAATAGCAACAGATTTAATAAAAGAAAGAGGTTATGAGGGTTTGTATCTGTATTGTGAATATACAGATACAAAGACAAAGCAAAAATCTAAAACTGAATTTATTCAATTACATGCCGATATTAATAAAATTATAGATTCAGGTACAGTATTTGATGAGATTTCAACATATGATGAAAATGGTATGGTTTTATAAAAAAGATTGATTAAAAACCTATTTCAAGTTAGTAAAACAGTACGTTTTTTTATAAAAAAGTTCGATCATAAAATATAATATATATTTTGATCGAACTTTTTTCAAAACGTTACAACTTTATAAATAGACAAACACATAATATTTAAATTTCAAACCATATAGAAGGAGAGGGGAATTTTGGGATACAGTGCTAGTGGGTTGTTTTTATTTGCTGTATTTATGGGTGGATTATCATTTATTATTGTAGCTTCTTGGTTTAGTAAATCGAAGATTATTAAAACGTTATTAGGTTGTTTTTTATTAGTATTAACCTTTAGTTTGTATTTTTTAAATAATTAACTACAATTATATGATTCTATTCATTAAGGAGAGATAAAAATGTATATTTTAATAGGCTTGTTAGTAGTCAGTGTTTGCTATAATATTCTTTTATGGTACAAACAAAATCATTATAAACAAAAATATGTTAGGAAATATCGTGTGAATGAAAACGAAGTAACAGATACATTTATGATTGCAAAACAGGGGAAAAAAACACATGTAAAAGCTACTAGAAATGGTATCATTACTATTGAATTTATTGATAATGGAAACATCAAAGATAAGACAGACAAGGTGAGTGTGTAATGCTAATTGGTTATGCAAGGATAAGTACAAAGGATCAAAATGAAAGTAGACAAATTGAAGCTTTAAAAAAAGCTGGATGTGAAAAAATTTTCTTGGATAAAGAATCAGGAAAGAATTTTGACAGAACTGAATATCAAAAGATGAAAAGTATGCTTAGATTTAAAGATACAATTGTTGTAGAGGATCTATCGAGGTTTGGCCGGAATAAAAAAGAAATTATGGATGAATGGAGCTATTTTCAAGAAAATGAAATTGATATCTATATTATTAATATGCCAATTTTAGATACAAGAAAATTTAAAGATATGCCAAGTATAGCTAATTTAATATCGGAGATTGTTTTAACTGTATTGAGCTGGACTGTTCAGGAAGAACGAGAAAGGATCTTAGAGCATCAAAGACAAGGTATAGAAATAGCCAAAAGAAATGGAGTATATAAAGGAAGAAAGCCAAAATATACAAAGGAAAACCCAAGCTTACAACATGCTTTGGAATTGTATAGTACAACAAAAATGCCAATGAAGAAGATAAGTGAAATTACTAAAATTAGTCGAAATACATTATATAAGAAGATAAAGGAATACAATATAGAAAAAAGAACTGATTAAAAAGCCGATGTTGATAAAACACATTGGCTTTTTATTTTTTTGTATGTATTCAATATACATTCAGTATACATTATGGTATAATGAATATAAGGAATTAAACTAAAAAGGAGTGGTTATATTGAAACAATTTAAATATTGTATTGAGCAAGGAGTAGGGGATGATAGAACTACATGTGAACTGTATCATGAAACTAAATTTACCCAAGAGGAATTCATTCAAAAATATAATTTTGTAGTCGATAAGTTACAATCTAACAAAAAGGTTTTTGATAAAATTTCTGTAGAAGAAGTTGCTGATATGATGTGTGTGTTATTTCAATTCCAGAAAAATGAGCCTGTACAAAAGATACATTGTTACGAACCTACAATGAAAAAGGTTGAACTGGAAAGCGAGAAAGTTTTTACTTATGAAGATTTTGTCATAATAAGTTGGGATGATTAATAAAGGGAATAAAACAATGGATACTATTGATATAAAAGTATTTATAAAGTATGTTTTCTATTTCTTTTCTTATTTATTAGTTTATATACCAGCATTTCCAATAATGGTTGTTCTTGTTATGGCTGGTGCTTCTCCTAATCAAGATCATACTATATTGGAATGGATACTTGTTATTTTTGAAATTTTAGTCACGATTTTTGGAGCATGGTTCTTTAATTTTATTTTCAAAAGAGTAATAGGAATAAAAAGAAATATTAAAATTACTTGGACTATATTTATACTACATTTAACCCTTATTCCTTTAACATGGAGGTTTTTACTTTATTTTTAAATACTGTATAAAGAGGTGAAAAATAATGAAGGATTTCTCTTTTTGGGGTTTTTGGAGTTATCTATATAATGAATATTCAGTTGCTTTTAATTTGATATTTGCTTTTATTATTATGGTAATCATGTTAAATGTAATGAAATATGCTTACGGTAGTAATTATGCTAGACGAAGTGTAAAAAAAAGTTTTAAAGCGGTTTTTTTAAAAATTTCTATGCTAATGCTGATAGCTATAGTTTTCCTTGCTGGGGCATATGGAGCATACACATTTATTAATTATACAGGAGTCATAAAATAATTTTAAAATCACATTGATCCCTAGCGAACTTTCGTAACGCTGGGGATCAGTTGTCTTCTTTCCTTCGGAAGCAACCAGACAACCAAAAACAGGGTTGTAGTGTACATCTTCCTTTGTTCTCCTAATTATAATTTTTGTTCATACCGATGTTGATAAAATACATTGGCTTTTTAACTTTTTTGTATATATTCAATGTACATTGAATATATATTATGGTATTATGAATATAAGGGATTAAACTAAAAAGGAGTGATGGGCGGAATGCTCTTATTATATGTATTTTTAGCAATTTTATTAGGTTCTATAATTGGAACAATTATATGTGTTATAAAAACACCTAAAGGAGAAAAATATAACTGGGAAGTTGCTCAAGGAATCTTTATAGGTATTTTTATTATTGGGGCAATCATGGGAATAACATATCTTTTGACTACATATTTTTTAGCATAAAATTTACGTTGATCCCTAGCGAACTTTCGTAACGCTGGGGATCAGTTGTCTTCTTTCCTTCGGAATAAACCAGACAACTCAAAAACAGGGTTGTAGTGTACGTCTTCCTTCCTTTGTTCTTCTAATTATAATTTTTGTTCATGAGAGTTATCAATTGTCTGCAAAAAGAAAAAGGTTTCTAATGAAGCTAAGTAGGTTAAGGGGCTGTAAGCTCATTAACTGCATTCGCAACACCCCCTAAATCATTGAGCTTCATAAGAATCCTTAATCTTTTCTTGATACGTTGTACGCTTCACGTTGTTTCGCGCAATGACAACTCTTTTCACAAAAATTGCTTCCATTTCAAACAATGAAAGGGGCTGTTAAGCTATGGAAAAAGTTAATGAACTAAAAAATATTATGGATATGGAGATTAAAACGAAAAAAGATGCCAGAATAATTGTTAGATATTTTAATAAGCAACCTGAATTTTTAGTAGATGAAAAGGTAAAAGAAAAACGAGAAATAGCATTGAGTTTCCTTAGTACAGGTGTTTTTACGAATTTTTATTTTGTTACATTCATTAAAGAGGACAGTAAAATACATGGAGCAACAGGTAATTGTTATAAAGTGTATTACAAAAAAGAGCTTATTGGATATGTAGCTCAATTTCAAGAACTATGGCATGTTTCAGAGTCAATTCAAGAGTTATTGAATTCTCCTTTTAAAAATAAAATGAGAAAAGTTGCTGTAGATGGATTTATACAATCCAAGAAAGAAAAAGAATAAAAGGAGCAATCCTTTTATTCTTTTTTTATGGTAAGTAAGCTAATGCTTACTTTTGATTTAAGGATTTATAAGTCATATTTACAGTGGCATCGAACCCCTGTAAATATGATTATTTCATAGTTTCACAATGAAATAATAAGCGTTTTAATTAGTTTATTTCTTCATCGAAATAAACTAAATGAAAAACGCTTCTCTTTGATTCCTAGTGAACTTTCGTAACACTAGGAATCGGTTGTCTTCTTTCCTTCGGAAGCAACCAGACAACCAAAAACAGGGTTGTAGTGTATGTCTTCCTTCCTTTGTTCTTCTAATTATAATTTTCGTTCATAAGAGTAATCAATTGTCTGCAAAAAGAAAAAGGCTTCTAAATAAAGCTAAGTAGGTTAAAGGGCTGTAAGCTCATTAACTGCATTCGCAACAGCCCCTAAATCATTGAGCTTTATAAGAATCCTTAATCTTTTCTTGATACGTTGTACGCTTCACGCTGTTTCGCGCAATGACAACTCTTTTCACAAAAATTGCTTCCATTTCAAACAATGAAAGGGGAGAATTTAACATGAAAATGACAGCAAATCTTGAATACAATTTAACTAAGTATTGGCCTATGGATAGAGATGAAGAGGTTGAAGTATATGGCATCTCTAATTTTAGAGGAACAGAAAAAGAAATGATCCAGCTACTTAATCAACATGTTGGTAAAAAGCCATTTGTTAATCAAGTTTGGAGTTTAACAGAAATGAGAGCATGTTACAAAGTGGGTTTTCGTCCATACGGAGAGCAAATGTCATATCAACAAACTGTAGAATTTTTGAAGAAAAAAGGTTCAATTTGTATGACAATCAATATTTAAGTACAGGAGATAGCTTGAAAAACAAGCTATCTCTTTTTTGTTAATACTATATATGAGAGGAACATAATCAAATGAAATCAAATAATATTGATATTAGGTTTGTACTTTATAAAACTGAAAAACTAAAAAGAGATTTATTCCCATATGGTTTAAATAAAGAATTTATAGTGTTTGGTATTTTGAAATTACAAGGAACAGAAAAAGAAATGATTCAATTGCTCAATCGTCATGTCAAGGGTAAGCCTTATGTAATCGAAGTGAGGGAACTCAAAGTGTTAAGAGCATGTTATAAAGTGGGATTCCGACCAGATGGGAAAAGAATGAGTTATCAAAAAGTTGTGGATCTACTTAAACAAAATAAATCAATTTGTATGACAATCAATATTTAAATAAAAAGGATAGCTTGTTAATAACAAGTTATCCTTTTTTTACTTTAGTTAATGAATAAACGTATTTATAGGGGCATCGAACCCCCATAAATACGATTATTTCATAGTTTCACAATGAAATAATAAGCGTTTTGATTAGTTTATTTCTTCATCGAAATAAACTAAATGAAAAACGCTTCTCTTTGATTCCTAGTGAACTTTCGTAACACTAGGAATCGGTTGTCTTCTTTCCTTCGGAAGCAACCAGACAACCAAAAACAGGGTTGTAGTGTACGTCTTCCTTCCTTTGTTCTCCTAATTATAATTTTTGTTCATGAGAGTTATCAATTGTCTGCAAAAAGAAAAAGGCTTCTAATGAAGCTAAGTAGGTTAAGTGGCTGTAAGCTCATTAACTGCATTCGCAACAGCCACTAAATCATTGAGCTTCATAAGAATCCCTAACCTTTTCTTGATACGTTGTACGCTTCACGCTGTTCCGCGCAATGACAACTCTTTTCACAAAAATTGCTTCCATTCCGAACTATGAAAGGGGCTGTTAAGCTATGGAAAAGATATTTGAAATCGTAAGAATTAAACAAGTTATTACAGAATTAGAGGATGGAAGATTTGTAATTCATTCACCTAGTGATGCTCGACACCTTGCTTCAAAACTTATTGGTGAAGATGACCGCGAAATATTTTTAGTAATGTGTTTGAACACGAAAAATCAAGTTGTTGCTGTACATCGTTGTCATGTTGGAGCATTGAATTACACTATTGTACATGCTCGTGAAGTATTTAAGTCAGCTATCTTAAATAATAGTGCGTCAATCATCGTGGCACACCAACATCCTACTGGAAATATTTACCCATCAAGGGAAGATATTGAAATTTCAAAAAAATTAGTTGAAGCTGGTAAGATACTAGGTATCGAAGTTTTGGATTCACTTATAGTAAATCACACCACTGATTTCTATTCAATGAAAGAAGAACGAAGAATCTAAACACTGAAAAGGAGTGAAAACTCCTTTTCTTTTTATATACAGTTTTAACAAGGACAGAAAAATAACAAAAGTGAGGGGAATTTAAACATGATTAAATTTGAATCTAGTGAACAGATAAAAGGCACATACGATGACCAAGAGTATGATTTCGATAGATATAATTTCACTGTAAGGCCAGTATTTACAGAAAAAGAAACATCTGTAGTTGTGAATTTCAAAAAAAATACAATTACAGGTGATCAAATTGCCTTTGGATCATGGTATGACATAGAGTTAGAGGAATGTATTGAATGTTTAAATACATTACAGCCAAATGAGATTAAGAGAGATTTTACACACATAATAGAAAAGGAAATAAACAAAGAAAA
>NZ_JBALLY010000031.1:7958-20990 GCF_036963045.1 Bacillus sp. JJ864
CTTTTCTTTGTTTATTTCCATATTAAAGTTTTAGATGGCATCGAACCATCTAAAACTTTTTTCATTTTGCTACTTTGTATCAAAATAAAAAAATCAAAATACATATTCAGCTATAAATTTGAACTCACTGTTTTCATCACCATATGGATAAACTTTTGCAAACTGTCTAGCAAAAGGTTCATCTGGATGTTTTCGCATCATTATAGCATCTAAGTTTGATAGAGCTTCATATTCTGTTCTTCCCAATGCGGTTTCTTTTTGCATGATCTTCCCCCCTTTTTTTGTGTGAATACAAGCTAAGTATAACCAATTTATAAAAAAAAATTCTATTAAAACAATAAAAGTGTAGTTGTTTAATTTTTATATAATAAAATAGAATTTCATAGTAAAAAAGCTTACCATCTCCTACAATGATAAGCTCTTATGTTTCTTCTTTTATTCTCGTACTTTAGAAGAAACCTACAACGGATACATCAAACCATAATAACCTTATGTGCAATTAGAGTATATTATTTTTTTCAATCCAATGCAATGAGTAATAACTATGTTCTTGATAACTAGTAATAATAAAAAATAACCCTTAAATTAAGGTTAAGGGTTCAACGGAAGGAAATATAAAACAGATATATTAAATAAAGTAAAGAAGATAATGTGATTATAACATTATTAAACCTGTAATCACACAAATTTATTCAATATTCATTATTTATAAATGTTCTTCTAATAGACGTACCGCCAACATTTTAACGAAAATATACGCTAAGCAAAATTTGGAATCATATTGAAAGAAATATAATAACAAGTAAAGAACCCTCTTCGTCAGCTTGAAGAAGGTTCAGGAACATATCTATTTTGGTAATGTAAATTTCACTTTGTGTCCTTTAGAAATGTCTTTAGCATCTTTATTTCTCATAGGTCCTAATTCAATTTCAAAGTTTTTGTTTTTCCAAATCTTTTCATATTGCTCTCCATCTAAAATGAAAACCTGTAATAACTCTCCAGATGTTCCCGCTTTAATCGAATCATTATATTTGTAATTTAGTAACATACCTTCGTTAAGCATATATTGTGCACCATCATTAACACTTAATTTTGAACTTATTGGAGACGGTGAAATATCTTCGGTCTCTTTGTTATCAAGTTTAAATTTAACTGTCAATAAAACAATACCATTTTTGAAATTTTCAAATCGAGGGGCTTCAACGGAATTTGGCGTGAATTTGGTAAATTGGTATCCATCTAATGTAACGTTCGTAGAACCTAATTGTTCACTTTTGTTAATGTTTGCTTTATCACTTAGCATTGTTTTCTCGCCCATATTTTGAGCCGTTGCTTTATCTTGATAAAAAGCTGTATCATTTGAAACTTTCTGATCGCCCTGTTTATTTAAACTTAATGCAAAAGTTCCAGCACTTCCAATTGGAGCGTCATATTTCCCTTTATTTGCTTGTGCTTCAGGGACTTGGACTGAAACTGTTGATAGCTCTAAAATTTTTGTTAAATCATCTTTACCAAATGGATATGCAATATAACCAGAAATGCTCTCGCCAGCTTTTACTAAATAATTATTGCTTGGAGATAACTTTGTAGATAATTGTTCTTCCTTTGGAATTAGATCTTTATAGTTACTGTAATCCTTCTTAGCACCTGTAAATGTTATATTTAAATTTGGCATATAATAAACATCTTTTTGTGAATTGTTCTTTACAGTATAGTGTGCAAGAATAACCCCACCATTTGTTTGGTTATTAAAAGGAATATTAAAGTTGGTATGAAAATCATTTAATTCAACTAATGAGTAGTTGTCAAGTGATACTGAAACATCTTGTAACTTATGTACTTGTGATTCTTTGTTTTCATAAATGACTTTTGTTTTTCCTTGTGTTTCTTTCTCCATATACGAGATAAGCGTTGAATAATCGTTTGATTTAGCTTCTGTACCTTTAGATTCTTTTTCTTTTGTTGTCTCCGTTTTTTCTTTTTTATTTTCTTTTGCTGTATCTTTTTTCTCTTCCTTATTTTCCTCTGTTACATTCTTTTTTGTTTCAGTAGTTGCTTTATCACTTTGACCACAACCAGTTATCATAAGAGCTGTAACCATTCCAATAGAAAATAAAGACATTAATTTTTTCGACATTTTTCTTCCCCCTGTTTTCCCACTATTAAACTTTTAATCTACACAATCAGATGATTGGATATGCTCCCTCCCTATAAGCCCTAAGTTTTATTATAGAGAAAAAATTTCCAGTTTTCCAGTCCTCAAAACCTTCTCATTTGGGCGGTAGCACTTACTCCTTATAACCTTCTGGAAGCCTTCACAGGCATCCAGAAGCTAAC
Organism: Bacillus sp. JJ864; assembly: GCF_036963045.1. Lineage (NCBI taxonomy): Bacteria > Bacillati > Bacillota > Bacilli > Caryophanales > Bacillaceae > Bacillus > Bacillus sp. JJ864. Next base: position 10,296 of record NZ_JBALLY010000031.1, read on the forward strand.
AAGGAGATACGTGTCGCTCACAGCATTAAACACAGGGATAACTACACAGAGTACGCTAGCGCTACTCTCTGTAAGTTCCTCCTGAGTTTACCTATCGGTACATACTGGCCGAACCGCAAAACCTAACACCCAAAAACCTTAAATGCTTAAAGATTTAAAGCGGAAAGTAAGCTAACGCTTACTATTTTTATTGATATATTTTCGCCTTTGCACTACGCACGATAACATACAGCAAATTCACTAAGTCCCAAACAGGGTAAAGTTTCCCCTTCGGTTTCTCCCTGTTTGGAACTAAGTGAATGAGTCAACATGACAAGGGGAGTGAAATTTTTTATTCCGATTAAAGACATTTCGGAAATAAAAATTTTCACTCTAAAACCCTTGTCATATTGCCTATGCTGATGTTACACGCTTCATGTCAAAGGGCGAAAATAATTCCTTTGGAACACCTTTGCGTAATGCAAAGGCGAAAATTAAAAATCTAAAAGACTAATGAATTGAAGGAGGAATTTTTCATGGCAAGTATCAACGGAATTGAAATTAAAACGTATAAGAATTTTAAAGGTCACGATGGTCAACCACTACGTCAGGCTACAGTTTATATGGATGGTAAAAAAATTGGCTTTATCAGTGAGGATGCTTGGGGTGGGCCAATGAATATTAATTTAAAAAGTCTTGAAGAAGTTAAGAAAAGACTATTTGAATATGCATCACATGAAAAATTTGCTAAACATGTATTAGAAGACATTGAACTATTACTTGATATGCTACTTGGGTTAGTTTTTATAGAAAAAAATGCAAAAAAAGCATGGAAAATTAACGAAAAAGCAATTGTTATTTCAACTGGATTACGTGATTATCATTTAAATCATTCTGAAAAAATAAAGCACATACCTAGTTTAACAGTTTACACAATAAACAAGGAATTAACCCCAAATCAACTAAAGGACAGAAAGGAAAAAATCTCTAAAGAAGATAAAGCTGAAGCTTTAGTTTTCAAAACACTTCAGGATTTTTCTTTGAAAATAAGTTAATTATTATAAATCGATTAAATAGAGATAAAAACTGGGAGGAAAAACAAATGAAAACATTAGAAAAGTTACAAGGACAATTTTTTGAGGAATTAAAAGTATTCATGAATAAACAAGTTCACTTTAAAATGAGCGACATTACATATAGTAGATATGACAAAGGATTATTTAAATATAAAGCCTATTCCGAGGAAACAAACGAACAAGCTGTAATTAAATTGAATCCATATAACGGTGAAGTTACAGCTTGTTTTAAGTCAGATAAAGAACAAGATTGGCATATTGGATATTTACCAGAGGATAAATAAATTATAAAAAAGGAGTGGGAAAATCACTCCTTTTTTATATACATGCTGGACATATAGTTATTTGAATTGACAAAAAAATAAAGTGATGATATATTTTCAGTAGTTCAACAATATATATTCTAGATCTGGAAGACCTCTTGCACTTTTTAAAGGTGTTAGGTGGTCTTCCTTTTCTGTTTTCGGAATGATTTTTAAAAAGAAAATTGTATTTAAAAGCAAGGATAAGGAGTGAAAACAACACTCCTTTTTGATTTATGTAAAAAAATAACATACTTTGTAGTGAATCACTACAAAGTATGTTATAATTGTAGTGATTCACTACAATTATAAACGTATTGGAGGAAGGAATATGAAAAATGCTACTCAATTAATCATTAAAGAATTCCCAATCTTAGAAGAACATTTAAACAATCGAGAAAATATATTTTTAGTTCAACAGTCTTTAAAATCATTATCTTCAAATGTAGAAAAAACATTTTTACAGTTGGCTTGGTTTTTTGAAGATCCACAGCAAAATAATTTCAATTTAGGAAAGCTTCACGAATGTTTAGAAGGTGACTGGTTAGAATTCGCTTTAGATCTTATAAATATTTATTTTAAACGCGACACATATTTAATTAAAAAACCTACACATTCAATTCTTTTAGATATAGATGATTACTATAGCCAAACAACCTTTGCCGAATATCTAAATGAAAAAGGTTTTAGATATGACCAAAGCAAGATTTCAGCATATAGACATAGAAATAAATTTCCTAAAGAAGATATTATAATTGCTGGTATTCCCTATTGGTCAAAATTTTCAGTTGAAAAATACGCAAAAGAACTTGAAAACAAAAATACTAATAAAGAAGGATTTTGACAAGGAGTTTAAGATAAATCATGAAAACAAAAAAACTATTTAAAACATTTGCATTGACAACAGCTTTATTAACTTTAGGTGTTGGCTGTACAAATCAAGTCGCTAGTGAAAAAACAAATACAGTAAAAGTAACTGAAAAAAGCCAAAAGGAATATGAAAAACCTCAAAATCAGGCTACAAATAACCATCAAGAACAAACATATAACATCGAAGAAATCGCTAAAAATTATACAGGTCAAAAAGTAGTGGAAGTAAATGGGGATAAATCTGATTTCACACAACAACAATTAGAAAAAGTACATTTGAAACAAAAAAATCCCACATGGCAAGAATTTTCCAATTTAGATAACAAAAACAGAGTAGGAGTAGCAACAGCCTTAATAGGTAAAGAAATTCAACCTAAAGAAAAACGTGACGATAGATTAAAAACAAAGCCCACTGGTTGGCATCAAAAGAAATTAAGTGATGGTAGTACCTTATATGATAGAAGTCACTTGATCGGATATCAATTAACTGGTCAAAATGACAATCCTAAAAATTTAATGACTGGCACAAAAGATTTCAACCGGCATTCTATGTTGAAGTATGAAAATATGGTAGATAAAGAAATTGATAAAGGTAATTATGTGCTTTATGAAGTGAAACCTGTATTTATAGATGATGAATTAGTTGCAAGAGGTGTACAAATGAAAGCGAAAACTCTTAACAACGATCATTTAGATTTCAACGTGTTTTGTTATAACGTACAAGACAATGTAGAAATTAATTATAAAGATGGCACTTCAAGACTAGTTGGTAAGCAATAAAAACACGAACAATAATTTGTGGCCAAAATTCCTGAATGTCTTTAAAACCGAATATTATTTGTTCCAGGGGAATCTAAAATGAACGCTAAACACGAATAATCACCCAATCGAAGAACCCTTAAATACAAAAAAGTGAATGCCATCCAGCCCCTTTAGGGCTGGATGGCTACCCTGTCATTACGGTACGCGATTTTTCTAAAATAGGAGTATATAAATATGAACCAAACAACTACAGTTAACATTGAATCCGTTGAATCTTTTTTAAAGTTTATGGCTAAAAACGGTAGACAAAATTCAACAATCAAGCGGTATAGATATGAAGTAACAGCATTTTGCAAATGGACACAGAAGCGTCAGGATCTTTGTAAAAAGCCTATTGAGAAGTTTAATGATACTGATATACAACTTTATTTAAACTATGCTGAAAGGACATTTTCTTGCTCTAAAACCACTTTGAAACAAAAAGCTGTAGTAATAAGAAATTATTTACGTTATCATAATGCCCCCTTTCCATTAGAAAATAAAGAAAGGATCTATCCTCTCACAGATTTTAATTTTGCTACAGACCAAGATATTAACTCGTTATTTGAAATGATGAAAAGTTATAAAGGACTCTCTAAAAAACAAATATCCGCGAAAAAATACTTGATGAATAGAAATATACTTATTGTTCAATTAATGCTTAATCATGGGTTATCTTTAAATGATGTAGCAACATTAACAATGCATGATGTGAATTTTGGAACTGGCATTATTCATGTTGGACAAGGCTCTACACTTAAAAGACATATTGAACTATCTAAAGAGGAAAAGAGTCTTTTGTTTAGTTATTACAAAGACATTCCTGAAATTCTACAACCTAAAAAAGATTCCCATGATCCATTCTTTATAGCCTTTGATTTTGCACGTTCAACTTTTACATGGAGCTATGAAAATGACAGCCCAAAAGAACTAACTAAAATTGCTATTCAACGAATGTTAAAAAAAGAAAACAAACGAGCAAATACAAATATTACCCCTTCTACTTTAAGAAATCGTTTTATATTAAATTGTCTTAAAAGTGGAGTAAAGCGTTTAGAAATTAAAATTATGTTAGGCTTAAAAACTGATAAATCTTTAGAAAGATATATCAACTTTTATCAGGATTTAATTCTTAAAAATAAAATTTGAAATAAAAAACCATCGTTTTAAAATTCATTAAATGATGGTTTTTTTACTAACATAGTAATATATCCTCCGTATTCTTTTCTAATCCACATATTTAAATGCTACCGCTGAACCTGTTAACTCAACATGAGGTATTTCATTATCTTTTACTTGTTTGCAATACTCTTTAATAAGTGCTTCTCCCTCTTCTACACTTAATTTCTTATAAAATTTACTACTTGTATCATCAATAAAAAAATCAATAACTTCAACACTTCCAAAGAGAAGATTATTATCAATTTCACTAATTAACTTCCCCTCTTCTAAATCAATCCTTACGGAAAGATAATTAGTTACACCACCGATACAATCAGCTTCAAATTCAAATGTATTAAACTTAATTGTCACATCAAATCCATAATCCGACTTCGAACCATTATAGGTAAATCCAAACCAGTTAAATGAATATGAGTATGCAATCTTTTTATTTTTTTCTCTATTTTCCTCTATATACTTAGTGTGTTCTTCAAGAAATGTATCTGTACTATTGGTATTAGCCATGTTATCCACCCTTTTCTTTATTTAACTACATACTTAGGTTCGTCTGTTTGATTTCTAACTTGTTTTGATGATTAGCTAAAATGGATTTAAAAACTTCTTCACCATATGTTTCTTTCACCTGAATTAGATCATCTACAATAGTAGTCATATTCATTGAATGTTTGAGACAAATAGCAAGTATTTTATCATAGTCTTCAAGTTTACCAATGCTAGAAAATGAAGATAATAAGAAATTAACAGGTATAGGAAGTTGTGAATTTGGATTCTTTCTGGCTATCTTGAAAAACGCATCAATCATTTGAGTGAAAAATAAACTTGTAATACCCATATATGGATTAATAGGACTAGCTATTTTGATGTATAAAGCATACTTATTATTTACAAAGTAATCAAATTCGAAATCTGATTTCTTTGTCATTTCACGTATCTTTTCTAATCTGTACAAAGAAATAATACTGTCAAAACTACTTGTTACTGATGAACGTGTTTTACCTGTTAAAGAATTAAAGAAACTTTTCAGTCCTTGCACTCCGACATCCTCTTGATCTTGTTCTTCAATCCATTTCATATAGGTTTTTTCATTTGAAATATATTTATCATATGTGCTAATCAAAGAATCAAAGTTCGCATTTTCTGGACTGAAATTTGCTTTTGTATAAACAATCATATTTTTTAATAGCGTTCTTGCTCTTTCTTGAAAAAACTCTTCTTTTCCACCAACCAGTGCATTTCTTGCGGTGATATTAGCAAGTCTTTGAGCATCTTCATCATTTTTCACAAATGAAAGTGGATTGAAACCCCATCCTTTAAAATCAACAAAATCCAGCTTACCAACCTTGTAGCCTTGATTAACTTTTATTTCATGAGTCAAATCCCAAAACTGATTTTCTAAATCAACAACAACCAAACTTTTGTTTTTATTTTCAATAATTGAAGGGATAATATAAGATTGTTTCACTCCTGAACCAGTTGGCGCAACCACTAAAGTATTTTCATTTTCAAATCGTAATTCTGTCAAAATAATTCTCCCCTTTTTTAATCTTTATTTCCTACTAGTAAATCTGATCTAGACATTATAAATTCTAGATCTAATTCTTCAATTTGAATTTCAGCTTTTTCCCTAAATACATCCGAATACACAACAAAACGAATATTACCTGATATTCTTTCAGCAATTAATTCTTTTATTTCTGATAAAACTTCATTCAAGCGTATGACAGCATCTTCTCTATTGTTAGAGAATACTTGACACACAAAACTATCTATATGTCTAAACGAAACATCCGCATCTTTAGAATGTTCAGAAGAACAGAACGCCACAGATACTACTAAATTATGTGAATGAAGACCATTTTCGGATTTTTCAATCTCTTTTTGTTTCCATTGAAGTTCTTCATCATTCTTATAAAAACACCAGTTATCCCATCCACCTAATAACAATTCAGTATGTGTAGCTTCAACAGAGTTTTCGGAATGGTTTAAAGTAAATCCAATTCCTACATAATAAGGGTTTTCACTATCCACGTTTTTCTTCCAAACATTTATATAAGGCCATTTATATATTCTTGAAAAATTCATAGCTAAATTTATAATCTCTTTTTCAGTTGTTTCTTCACTGATAATTTCAACTTCAAAGATATACAGTTTTTCGTTGTTTTCAAGATTAATTTCCTTAAAAAAAGAGGACTTATTTTCAACTTGTTCTTTCATTAAATTAATGAAATACTTATCTTCATCTGTTCCATCTGTCATTAGTTCCGTTGATATTTCAATGGCATACTTTTTTAACATATAAACGATTCCTCCACTTAGTTTATAAATAGTATAAAATTAGAGCATTAATAACAAATCTGGCTGGTTTCTGTTATTAATGCTCTATGTTGTTTGAAATAATAAAAATTGCTTAACATGAAATATACAGCTTAATGAAATTATTGTAATGTACCTGTATTACCTTCAAATAATTCATTTATTTTTTCTAGGGTTAAATCCTCAATTTCAAATCTAATTTCACCCTCATCCTCTTCTGGCTCCATTTCCACCCACTCTCCATCATCATAAGTTACTGGAATAAATTTAATTTCCTCTTTTAATGAGTAATTAAAAGCATTTATTTTTTTGAAAAAACTAGACTTTGCAATCTCTATATTTTCCTCCACAATATCAACTGAAAAGTTAATAGTTTTAGGAGTAACAGAAGAATTTTTTTCCGCACGAATTAAAAAACTAAATAGAACATTCTTTAGCTCTTTCTCATATTGATTACCCAAAATAAAAAGTCCTTCAATGCTTTCTTTTGTTTTTTCATGAATAAAAGGTTTATTCAATGAAATCCCTATACACTCCCTCATTACTCCCCCTTCCTTTAGTCCGTTAATGTCATTCACTTTAAAACCTTGTTTCTTAACTAATTCAAGAATGTTTTCCAGACTCATTACCTCTGAACCTGTATAAAGTGTCGCTGGTGCATTCCCCTCAAGTGAGAGTTCTACTTCAAATTTCTTTGCTTTTGGTAAAAGAGTTTCTAAGCTTTGTTTTAATTCGCTAATATTTAATTCTTTGTATGTCATTTTCATGTTTTAATTTCCCCTTTTTTAATCTTTATTTTTCCCTCTACAGTCCCAATAAGCATAAAGTTGAAATTAGCATTATTACATTTAAATATCTTTATTTTATTTAACTTCTCTAGTGATGTATGAAGTGGTTTGTGTTGGGTAATTATCACTAACATCAAACAAATCCAAGTGATTTCTCATAATATCCATAAATTCTTCTTTAGAAATCTCTACAGGCTCTACGGGTTCTACAATACCTTTCCCTATTCCTTTTTCATAACGAACAATTTCCCAACTCAATGAACCTTGCAAATATTTGATCAATTGGAGATTTGGCTCAAATTCAAACATTTTTTCCCTATGAAACACACAATTAATAAAATCACTTAAATAATAGTGTTCACCATTTTTCAAAACAATTGATTGATCTTCTAATTCTTCTGATTCAAATAGCTTCTCGTTTCCATTATCATCATGAAGTTTAAATAACACTGTAATAGCCATATCCCTAATTAAATCATTTTTATAAGAAATTGATTCTCTTGGTAAAAAAAGATAATCATAGCCCAATCTATATTTCTTTTTTGTTACTTCGTTACTTTCAGCTATTTTAATCCCCATTATATAAACCCCTTTTCTATAAATTTTAAATAAAAGCTATATCAATTTTAAAAATTGATTTTATATACGCTAGGTTTTCTCCCCCACCCTCTTTCTACTGTAATTAATCCTTTTTCTTCTAGATCATTAATAATTGCTGGTAGATACACCCTGTTCATTTCCAACAATTCAGAAAGCTGAACATAAGTCATTTCTAACACACCAAATTCTTTCAATGTGTATAGAAAAAATTTTGCCTTTTGAGAAATAGGTAATTCATATATTTTCATCCTTTATACTCCAATCATTAAGGTTTGTCTTAATGATTATACCCTACATTTTCAGTATAAATAATATATCAAAAGAAATCAACAAAAAGGAGAAAATTGTAACAATTAAGAAAATATGTTACAATAAGATTAGTAGGTGAAGATATTTCCCAACTGTTTCACACAAAACTAAATATGTATCTATGACCCTGAACTCTCTTCAAGCTGACGAAGAGAGTTCTTTATTTTATATAGGTTTTTAAAAGAAAAAAATAAAACAAACTATCCTATGTGATAGTTTGTTTTATTATGAAGTTACCCATTCATCTAAAAATTTTACAATCCCATCTTTTAATCTCACAGTTTTCTTTTTAGTCTGATCAATCATATAAGCTATGAAAGTATTAATATCAAATTCTATATCTAAATCATTCTCTTCACTTATGTAATTAAGAATATATTTTAATTGTTGAATTCTTCTAGAGTCTAATTCATCGGATAAATATTTCATAAAATACGTTTCCATAATACTTGGATCTGATATTGCTGTTTTCAATAAAAGGGCTGTACCACTTGAAGTTGTTAAATCTAAAGCAAATGATAAAGCCGATAACCTATTATATGTTGGTTGCTCAAATCGTATTGATACTCTTTTTTTAATAACACCATCATATATATCATATCTTTCATTTTCCGAAAATCCCCTGATTAATGTGTACTGGTCTTTCCAGTAATCCCTTGTAAAATATACAGATAAATCATCTATCACTTTTCCTGAATTTAATCCTTCCTTACACAATTCTTCCGCAACTTGCTTCATTGGTTTATCTAATACATATGAAATTTGTGAGATACATTCATACAATTTCAATGGTACTGATGGTTTTATTTCTCTTTTCTTATCTGACCTTACTTTTCTTCTCTTCTCTTTTGTTTCCATATGCTTCACCCCATTTTTATGTTTGAGACACTTTCGCTCTGTCTTCTAAAACTTATGAGATAGGGAAGAGGTTTATGATTATTTTTTTTTGGTCATAATGGAAATAAAAAAACAAAGAGGTGAATCCGATGAAACTTAAAACTAAAATGACTAAAGAAGAAGCAAAAAGGATTACAAAAGAAGGTATTAAAATTGCTAACAAATATGGGTTGCCTATTAAAGAAAAACGAAATCCAAAATCTTAATGAAATGATTATAAAAACATATAATCGCTTTATATCTTTGGGACACTGTCTTAATGTCCTACACATAAATCAAAATAAACATTACTCAAATATAAATAAAACCCTTCAATTTTTTCTACGTGCTTAGAGAATAGATTGAAGGGTTTTATAGTCTGAAAATTCAGTGTATAATTGATAAATATTGCTTCCCCCTAATGAATTACTAATTTCTGGTATCATCAATTATAAAGATATATAGAAAAAAACAAGGAGGGTAAATATGAACATTCAAGTAAAAGGAGATAAACAAATCACAGCACTGTTACATGATTGGTACAAAGAAATTCGTTCCTTTAATGTAGAAATGGCTAATCAATTAAAACTAGAGTCAGATAAGCAAATTAAAGAGCTTAGTATAGGTGAACAAGAAAAAGATGATATATTACTTTATCATTCTTTAGTAAGTTTTAGATACCAAGTTTTAGTCAATCCATTAGAAATCACAAACAAGTCCTTTGCAAAGATAGAAAAATTCAACATTCCTAAAGACCCACTTTTATTTTATTATTATCACTTTTTTAAAGCTATATATTCTACTATTATAGCTGATTATATGATTGCTAATGATGAATTTGAAAAGGCTAAATCATTCTTACCAGAAATTAAAGATCCTATTGAGGAAGCTGAATTTGAGTACAGATTTTCATCGTTTTATTACCAAAACTACCAACTAATGTACGCTATTCAACATTCATCAAAAGCTAAAGAGATTTTTGAAAATCACATAGGGTATGAAATAAATATTGCGTTATGTGATAACGTTTATGGATTAGCTTGTATTGATCTTAGGGAATTTGAATTGGCCGAAGAATACCTAAATAAATCTTTAGACTTACTTCAACGTAAAAATGAAGAAAAATTAGCTTTAAGTGTTCGTCATAATCTAGGTTGGTTATATGCTAATCAAAACCTTTCTCCCCTTGCTATTCGCCATGTATCAGAGGTGACAAGCAAACTACCTAATCATATTAGAAGTCTGTTTGTAGAAGCCAGAGAACAGCTTAAAATGAATGAACAAGATATAGCTAAAGATAAGATTCAAAAGGGACTAAAAATTGCAATTGATTTAGGTAATACAGAATACAAACATCGTTTTTCAATACTAAATGAATTAATTAATGAAATAGATTTAGCAAAACTTGAAAAAGTAACTGTTGATGCTATTTCTTATTTTGAAAATGAAAAGTTGTGGGATTGTATTCAAGAATATGCGGAACTATTAGCTATTAAATTTTATGAAAAGGATAATCACTCCAAAGCGAGTAAATATTTCTATATAGGTAATAAAGCAAGTAAAAAATTCTTAGAAAAAGGAGCGTTAAAATAATGAAAA
>NZ_JBALLY010000031.1:21040-21953 GCF_036963045.1 Bacillus sp. JJ864
GCATTAAATGTAGGAGACACACCAGCACCAGCAAGACCTGATTTTGTTTCAATTGATACTAATAACACCACTACTTCACACTTCGCACATGGAGATACTATTTAAATAAGCCTAAGACACTGTATCTCTGTCCTAAGCATAAAAACAGTATTATTTATTTACTTTGTATTAAAAGGTTGTTAAAATGAGGTCTGACAATTATACCCTACAATAAAGAGGACAGAATATATCTGTCCTCTTTTATTTTTCTAACTTTTCTAGTTGTTCTTTTGATTTTATATTACTATAAGCACTTTGAAGTAATTTTTGACATAAGCCTATAGTCGTTTCGAAATGCATTATCACTCCACTTTTAGCAAATGGTGGTAAATTTTCAAATCCCATAAACTGTATTCTGGCTGGATCTTCTTTTGGTAAACTTTCAATAACCTTCAAAAACTCTTCTTTATTGTTAACTGTTTTTATTTTTTCTTCATGTAAAAGAAGTAAACTTATAATACTGTTAAATAATGACTTACTGGCTTCTCGAAAAAAAGGCATATCATTATTATATGGGTTTTCTTCGGATGTATTGAAAGCTATTTGACACAAATCAAAAATTTCTTGTTGTTCTTTATTAAACATTTTATCCATCCCCTTATCACAAAATATTTACACTTTTATTTTAATATAAATACTATACTAAATCAATCAAATATATCCAAAAAATTGAAAAAGCCCTCTATGTTGTAATTAAAAGTGGCAAGCAATTAATTACTAGAGGACTTCAAGGAAAATTTATAAATTACAAAAAGTGATCGTTAACCATATTATAACAAATAAAGCGGTTAAAATTCAATATATTCTATATATTTATATTAATCTTTTTAATTGGTATCCTTTCATTTTCTTTATATATTGCACAGCTATAAAT